>URZD01000116.1 GCA_900552305.1 uncultured Eubacteriales bacterium | reverse complement strand
ACCTCGGCTTGCGCCCCGGGGGCGCCCCGCCGCGGCGCACGCCGAAGGCTGCCTCCCGCTCTCCGTTCTCCGCAAGAAGCGACTGCAAATGCTCCGTCGAGCCGATGGTGACGTCGTTCATCGTCAAGATCAGATCGCCGGCCTTCATGCCGCCCTTCTTCGCGGGAGAGACGGCGCCCTCGTTCTCCGAAAGCCCCACGACCAGCACGCCCTCGGCAAAGAGCTTCACGCCGATCGCCTTGCCGACCGGCACGAGCAGCTGCGTCTCTCCGCCCGGGTCCGGCGCACTCACGGCTCCCCCCGCCGGCACGAGCAGGGCGGAGAGTGCAAAGACCAATGCCGCGCAGGCGGCAGCGCCATGCCGCCTGCTCCGTTTCCGTCGCCTTTCATCCATCCCATCACCTCTCCTGTTCAAAAGGAAATCGTTTCCTTTTGAAATTTTTTTGCCGCGTTTTTGCTTGCGGCCCCGTTACTTTTTGCAAAAGCGCAAAAAATAGCCCGCACAAAATCTGTCGGCATTGGCATGGAAATGACTTGCTTTCGCGGCAGGGAGACAAAAAAAGAAAACCGTAGGTCAAAACCTGCGGTTTTCGGAAAAATTCGGAAAAATCAACGCTCGCGATTGAAAATTTTGAAAATGTCGGCAAAGGGATCGTCTTCCTCCTCAGCCTTCTTCTCCGCCTCGGCAGCCGCCTTGTCCTCTTCATAATTGATGGGCTCAATGCCGGGCTTTGACTCCGCCGCCTTCTTTTCCTCGGCGGGCGCGGCAGCCGCGGCGCTCTTACCGTCGGCAAAGCCGGTGGCAATGACCGTGACGCGGATCTCGTCGTCCATCGACTCGTCGAAGGTCGCGCCGAAGATGGTCAGCGCGTCGGGATGCACCGCGTCCTGCACCAGCGACGCGGCCTGCTCGACCTCCTCAAGGCCGATATCCATGGAGCCGGTGACATTGATGAGCACGCCGCGCGCACCGTGGATGGAGGTCTCGAGCAGCGGGCTGGAGATGGCCATACGGGCGGCCTCCTCGGCCTTGCCCTTGCCGGCGGCCCGACCCACGCCCATGTGGGCCATGCCGGCGTTCTTCATGATGGCGGTGACGTCGGCAAAGTCGAGGTTGATGAAGCCGGTGTCGCGGATGAGGTCGGAAATGGACTGCACCGCCTGACGCAGCACATCGTCCGCGATCTCAAAGGCGTTGGCAAAGGTGATCTTCTGATCGGTCGCATGCTTGAGGCGCTCGTTGGGGATAATGACGAGGGAATCGACCTTGCCTTGCAGCTCCTCGATGCCCTTTTCGGCCTGCTGCATCCGGCGGCGGCCCTCAAAGCCGAACGGCTTGGTGACGACGCCGACGGTCAGGATGCCCTGCTCGCGGGCGATCTCGGCCACGATGGGCGCGCCGCCGGTGCCGGTGCCGCCGCCCATGCCGGCGGTGATGAACACCATGTCCGTGTCCTCCAGGGCCTTGGCGATCTGGTTGCGGCTCTCCTCCGCGCTCTTGCGGCCCACCTCCGGGTCGGAGCCGGCGCCCTGGCCGTGGGTCAGCTTCTCGCCGATCTGGATCTTATAGGTAGCGCTGGAAACGTTGAGCGCCTGCTTATCGGTATTGACCGCGACGAAATCCACGCCGCGGGTCCCGGAGCGCACCATGCGGTTGACCACGTTATTGCCGCCGCCGCCGACGCCGATGACCTTGATCCTGACGACGTTTTCAACGCCGGTATCCAATCCGAATGCCATATCGGTTCCTCCTACTATCTCTTGTAGAATGCGGGCGGATCATGTCGGTGCCGCCACAACATCAAGTGTATTCTAAAACAAGTCTATTGTATAACGCTTTTTTCTCGCGGTCAATAGCCGCGCGCGATTTCCCGAAAACTTTTTTACGCGCCCGGCGCGGACGGGATAAAGTGCATCTCGCCCTTGGACTTGAGCAGCATATAGTTGATCTCGCCCGTCTCGTTCGACTCCAGACCGTTTACCAGATCCTGCACGCTGCGGAAAATATAGTCGAGGTCGGAGTCCCATGGGAGCCGCACGGTAAAGCGGCCCAGATAGGTAAAGGTGATCGCCTCGGCATCAGACAGGTCGACGCTCCCGATGCCGGCGAGCATACCGTAACCTCCCGCCGTCCGCACGAGGGTGAGCAGTGTCTCCGTCGTCAGCGTTTTCTCCTCACCGAGCGAGAGCTGCGCACTCAGCGCGGGCGCATCCGGCACGACGCCCGTGATGCCCGGGCAGCCGGACGGCAGCGTGTCGGTCCGCTCGAGGAGCTTACCGTTTTCGCTGATGAGCCAATAGCCCTCCGGCGTGACGACGCCCGCCGCCGCCGCGCACTCCCGCACCGTGATAACGATGGTGTCTGGCAGAGCGCGGTTGATCGTCGCCTCCTCCACATAGGGCAGCTTTTCAAAAATAGCCTGTGCGGCGCTGTATTTGTTGAGCAGGAAGAGGTTATCCTCGATCTCGATGCCCGAGGCCGCGATGATCTCCTCGCTCGTGTAGCGCGCGTTGCCGCTCACCGTGATGCTCTGCACCTTGAAAAAAACGGTCAGCGCCGCGACGACCGCGCCGGCGATGAGCAGGATGCACAGGAGCTTCATCAGGAAAGAAAATCTTCCTCGCCGGCGTCTGCGATTCGTGCTGCGATTTCGTGCCATAGCTTTTGTATCCTTTTCGTTTCTATGTAGTCTCACGGCGAATCTGTGCGCCGAGCGCGGCCAGGTCGCGCTCGATAGCGTCGTATCCGCGATCGATGTGCGTGAGCTCCGTCACGCGGGTCGTTCCCTCGGCGGAAAGTCCCGCGATCACCAGCGCCGCGCCGCCGCGCAAATCCGACGCGCACACCCTTGCGCCCTGAATATAATTACACCCGGTAATCACCGCAAGTCTGCCGTCAACTATTATATCAGCGCCCATTCGCACAAGCTCACTGACGTGCTTGTATCGGCTCTCGAAGATATTTTCGACAAACACCGTAGTCCCGTCCGCCGTGCAAAGAGCCGACATAAACGGCGCCTGTGCGTCTGTCGGAAATCCCGGATACGGCGCGGTAATTATCTTGCCCAGTCCGCGCAGCCTGTCGCACGCCCTTATCCGAACGCTGTCATCGGTACAGTTCACCCTGCACCCCGCATCACGCAGCATTGACAGCATAAGCCGCATATGCGACGGCTCGGTATTTTTCAGCAGAACGTCACCGCCGCAGCACGCGGCAGCCGCCGCGCAGGTCGCGGCAAAAATTCTGTCCGATATAATAGTATACTCTACTTTTCTAAGTTTTTCAACACCTAAAATATAAATTTTTTCACTTCCTGCACCGCGGATGTCTGCACCCATTTCGTTCAGGAACTCCTGAAGGCAGATTATCTCCGGCTCGCACGCCGCGTTTGTTATCACCGTTTCGCCGCGCGACACCGCGGAAATCAGCATTATGTTCTCGGTTGCGCCCACGCTCGGGAACGGCAAATCAATTATTCCCGGTTTAAAATTTTCCAGGCTGCAATAAAGTTTGCCGCCTGTTTCGTCAATCTCCGCACCAAGCTCCCTGAACGCTTTTATGTGCAGGTCAATCGGTCTGAGTCCGATTGCGCAGCCGCCCGGTCGGGTCACCTCCGCATATCGCAGCCGCGACAGCATAGCTCCGAGGAACAGAACGGACGACCTTGCGCTGCTCATCAGCGAATCGGGAATTTTTGTCACGTTCACGTTTTCCGTATTCACTATCGCCGTATGCCCGCTGTAATACACCCTGCCGCCAAGCTCCTCGATTATCCGAAACGACGTGCGGACATCGGCAAGGTCGGGGCAGTTATGTATTATGCTTTCGCTTTGGTTAAGAAGGGTTGCGGCAAGGACGGGCAGCACCGCATTCTTTGACCCCTGTACCGCGGTTTCGCCGCCAAGCCTTTTTCCGCCGCAAATCTCTATCGTACTCACCATACACACCTCCAAACAAATTATTCCGCTCATACATACTATGCGGCTTTGCTCAAAGGTGTTAATTTGGCTATATTTTTCTGTTTTTATTTGCTGCCGAGATTTCCGACAGCAGCGCGTACAGCTTATCGGTTGCGTCCGTTATGCCGATACTCGCCGCGCCGCGGCTCATCTCCCGCAGCCTTTCATCATTTTCGAGTATAGCGTCAGCCGTTTTTGCAAGCCGCGCTGAGCTAAGCTCCGATTCGCGGATTATGACCGCGCCGCCGGACGCAGCAACAGCCTCCGCGTTGTGCAGCTGATGATTTCCCGCCACATACGGCGAAGGAATCAGAATTGCCGGTTTGCCCAAAGCTGTCATCTCGCTTACCGAGCTGCCCGACCTTGCAATTATCAGATCCGCCGCATTAAGCGCCATATCCATATCGTAGATATACTCGCTGACGCGGACGTTTTTGTATTTTTCAATATCTGTGCCGTTTTTCTTCAGCCTTGCCGTCACTCTGTCATACTGATGATTTTTGCCCGTAGACATGATAATCTGATACCTGCCGCGCGTCGCCTCCGCAGAAATCCAGTCAGCCGCCGCGTCGTTCAGCGTACTCGCGCCAAGACTGCCGCCGAAGATAAGTACCGTTTTTCTTTCATCAAGACCCAAAACCCGTTTCGCCTCAAATTGGTTGGTGCGCAGTATCGACGGTCGGATTGGGTTTCCCGTTACCTCAAGCCGCTTGCTTTTCGGTATAAATTCCGCCGCCTCCTTCATGCCGAGCGCGACAATATCCACATAATGCGAAAGTATGCGCACGGTAACCCCCGGAAACGCGTTTGATTCGTGTACAAGCGTAGGCACGCCCAGCGCCGCCGCCGCATAAAGCACGGGTCCGGTAACATAACCGCCTGTACCCATGACAACGTCCGGACCAAACCCGCGTATAATGCGTTTTGCATCATGAACTCCGCTGAAAATCTCGCAAACGGTTTTGACATTTTTAAGGCTAAGACTTCTTTCAAAGCCGTGAATTTTTATAAATTTAATCGGGAAGCCGCGTTTTGGCACGAGCGCGGACTCCATGCCCTCTTCTGTGCCTACGAACAGAAATTCGCTTCCCGGCTCTTTTTCGGATATAAAATCGGCAACCGCAATCGCGGGATTTATGTGTCCCGCCGTTCCGCCGCCCGCAAATAATACTCTCATAAATCTTCCTCCACATTAATCTTTTACGGAATGTCTTGATATATTAAGCAATACTCCCATTTCACATAAAAGCGTTATTATCGCCGTACCGCCGTAACTGAAAAACGGCAATGCGACACCTGTATTCGGTACGCTCGACGTTGCAACGGCGATATTAAGTATCGTCTGAATAGCAAGCTGAGCCGCAATACCCACCGCAACAAGTGAGCCGTATGTATCGGGTGCATTCATAGCAATTCTTATTGCTCTTATAATAAGCGCCGCAAAAAGCAAAATTACAACAGCCGCACCGATAAGACCAAGTTCCTCACAAACAATCGCGAATATAAAGTCATTATACGGTTCAGGCAAATACGAATATTTCTGTACACTCTGTCCCAAGCCAAGTCCGAAAATACCGCCCGAGCCAATCGCATAAAGTCCTTGCACAACCTGATAACTTTCGTCACGAATATCCGCAAACGGATTCATAAAACTTGTTACGCGTGCCCATCTTACACCGCTGAGTGCGCGGACGCCGATTAAGCCGATCGGCAAAAGAATAAGTGCTCCGATAAGTACGGGTTTAATCGGTGTACCGCCTGCAATCATAACGCTTACACCGATACCGGCAATAACTATCGCACCGCTAAGGTGTGTTTCCATAAGCATAAGTCCGACAACTATAAGCATAACTCCTATATACGGCAAATTACCCTTAAGATGTTTCAAATTATATTTTCCCGAATCGACAAGTCGTGCAAAATACATCGCTATAACGGGTTTCATAAATTCCGACGGTTGAAGCTGAAGAAACGGAGTATTAAGCCATCTTCTCGAACCGTTCAATTTTGCGCCCAAACCCGGTATAAGAACGCAGACCAAAAGTATTGTACATACAATCATAAACTTCGGAACGGTATTTTTATATTTATTGTAATCAATCCTTGAAATAACCCACATTCCGATAAGTCCCAATATTGCACAAAGGAATTGTTTATTAAAGAAGTAGTACGAATTGTTATGTAAAGTATTTCCGGCAGGTGCAGACGCCGAGAGCAGCATTACCAAACCGAATGAAAGCAACAATATTACTATAAACAAAAATGTATAGTCTATCTCTCCCATTCGTGCAAGCTTAACCGGTTTTCCTATTTTAGCACGAGTTGTTCGTCTATTCTGTTTTATAGCTCTTTTAGGATATGCAGTCCCTGCCATATCTAAATCTCCTTCCGATTAATTCGTCTTAAATTGCAAAATATGCAACAGCACAAGTAATTACCGTTACCAATGTAAATACCGCAACGATTTTCTTTTCTTTCCAACCGCACATTTCAAAATGGTGGTGAATAGGGCTCATCTTGAATATTCTTCTTCCCTCACCGTATTTCTTCTTTGTATATTTGAAATATGCAGTCTGCATAATTACAGAAAGTGTTTCCATAAAGTATACAAAACCTATCAATATAAGGTGTATAGGCATTTTTAGGTCAATCGCCATAAGTGCAACCGACGCACCCAAGAAAAGTGAGCCTGTATCACCCATAAACACCTTTGCAGGATATTTATTATACCACAAAAATCCTATCAAACCGCCGATTAATGCCGCTGAAAATACAGTCACGCCATACTCTTTAAATACGATATATGACACAAGCATAAAGAATATTCCAACTATTGTCGTTATACTTGATGCCAAACCGTCAAGTCCGTCTGTAAGATTTACAGCATTTACAACACCTACGACAACGAACATTACGAACGGTATGTAAAGCCATATCGGCATTA
>URZD01000115.1 GCA_900552305.1 uncultured Eubacteriales bacterium | reverse complement strand
TGCAATGGCGGCGTCCATGGTTGCGGTACCTCTTGTCAGCATATTCACCAAAAAGCCGGAAAGGTCGCTGACCGACAAGGCTTTCGGATAAAAACATATAAATAAAAATTGAAAGGTTATGAACAAAATGGTTATTACAGAATTGCTTGAACGTAACGCGAAGCTGTATCCCGACGATGTTGCTCTTGTCGAGATTGCTCCGCATATGATGGAAAAATGTAAGGTCACATGGAAGGAATACGCGCTTATTCAGCCGAATCCCGAGGAAAGCGGACGGCGCGAGCTGACATGGTCAGAGTTTAACAAAAAGGCGAACCGATTTGCCAATCTGCTCCTCAGCCGCGGCGTAAAGAAGGGCGACAAGGTCGCAATCCTTCTTATGAACTGTCTTGAATGGCTGCCGATATACTTCGGCGCACTCAAAATGGGCGCGCTTGCCGTCCCCCTCAATTACCGCTATGCGGCTGACGAGATAAGCTACTGCGTAAAGCTTGCCGAGGCGGACGTGCTGGTTTTCGGTCCCGAATTTATCGGCCGCGTTGAGGAGGCATACGACAATATGGCGCGGCTGCAGCAGGTTTTCTATGTCGGCAAAAACTGTCCGTCCTTTGCGGAAAGCTATGACAACCTTGTGAACTACTGCACCTCAAGAACGCCCAATGTACAGCTTACAGAGCAGGACAACGCGGCGATATACTTCTCGTCGGGTACAACGGGATTCCCCAAGGCAATCCTTCACAACCACGAAAGCCTTATGCACGCCTGTCGTACCGAACAGGCTCACCACGGTCAGACGCGCGAGGACACCTTTCTTTGTATTCCGCCGCTCTATCACACCGGCGCAAAAATGCACTGGTTCGGCAGCCTGATTTCGGGCGGGCGCGCGGTGCTTCTGAAGGGAATAAAACCCGAGTGGATAATCAAAACCGTATCGGACGAAAAATGTACTATTGTATGGCTGCTTGTGCCGTGGGCGCAGGATATACTGGACGCAATCGACAGGGGCGATATCGACCTTTCGGAATATGACCTTTCCGGCTGGCGGCTTATGCATATAGGCGCGCAGCCTGTTCCGCCCAGTCTTATAAAACGCTGGAAAACGGTATTCCCAAACCACCAATACGATACTAACTACGGTCTTAGCGAGTCGATAGGTCCCGGCTGCGTTCACCTCGGCGTTGAGAACATTGACAAGGTCGGCGCAATCGGAAAAGCGGGCTACGGCTGGCAGGTTAAAATTACCGACAACGACGGTAACACGGTCAAGCGCGGCGAGGTCGGCGAGCTTGCCGTCAAGGGTCCGGGAGTCATGACCTGCTACTATAACGACGAAAAGGCAACCGCCGCGGTTTTGAAGGACGGCTGGCTTTTCACGGGCGACATGGCACAGGAGGACGAGGACGGTTTTATCTATCTTGTTGACCGCAAAAAAGATGTAATCATTACCGGCGGCGAGAACATCTATCCCGTTCAAATCGAAAACTTTCTGCGCCGCCACAGCGCGATAAAGGACGTCGCGGTTATCGGACTTCCCGACCACAGGCTCGGCGAAATCTCCGCCGCGATTATAGAACTTAAAGAGGGCGAATCTCTTACCGAAAAAGAGGTTGAAGACTTCTGCCGTGAGCTGCCGAAATATAAAAGACCCAGACGGGTTATATTCGCGGATGTTCCGCGCAATCCTACCGGTAAAATCGAAAAACCCAAGCTGAGGCAGATTTATTGCGGCGAAAGCCTTGTTTCGGCACAAATTAAAGGCTAACCCGGCAAAGACGCCGCAAGACAATACGCAGAATCAATATATTCCAAATTGTGCCGGTTAAGGCGGGTTTGGATTGCTAACCTAAGGTTAAATATAAAAAAGGAGATACAAAAAACATGAAAAGACTGATGATAGGCAACGAGGCGGTTGCAAGGGGCGCATACGAGGCGGGCGTAACGGTCGTAGCTTCATATCCCGGCACGCCGAGTACCGAAATAACCGAAAACATTGTCAAGTTTGACGAGATTTACGTTGAGTGGTCGCCCAACGAAAAGGTTGCCGCCGAGGTCGCAATAGGCGCGTCAATCGGCGGTGCGCGGGCAATGTCGTGCATGAAACACGTCGGAATGAACGTTATGGCGGACCCGCTTTTCACCGTCAGCTACATAGGCGCAAACGGCGGTCTTGTCTTTTGCGTTGCGGATGATCCGGGAATGCACTCGTCACAGAACGAGCAGGATTCGCGCCACTATGCAAAGGCATCCAAAACGGTTATGCTAGAACCGTCTGACAGCCTTGAGTGTAAGGAGTTTACAAAGCTCGCGTATGAAATCAGCGAAAAATTTGACACGCCCGTTATAATAAGGCTTTCAACCCGAGTTTCGCACTCTCAGGGTCTTGTCGAGGAGGAGGAGCGCCAAAACGTCGAGCTTAAACCGTACGAAAAGAATATCCGCAAAAACGTAATGATGCCCGGCAACGCAAAGCTGCGCCATATCGAGGTTGAAAAACGTCTTGACGCGCTGCGCGAATACGCGGAAACGGTAAGCGTAAATACAGAGGAAATCAACAACGGCGACATCGGCGTTATCACATCCGGCATATCGTATATGTACGCAAAGGAGGCGCTCGGCAACCGCGCGAGTTATCTCAAGCTCGGAATGGTTTACCCTCTGCCCGAAAAGAAAATCCGCGACTTTGCGGCAAAATTCAAAAAGGTTTATGTTATCGAGGAGCTTGACCCGATATTCGAGGAATACTGCAAGAGCCTTGGCATAGAGGTAATCGGCAAGGACGCGTTCACGCTCCTGGGCGAATACACTCCCGCAATGATTGGCGCGGCAGTTCTCGGCGAGCCTGCTCCCGAATGTACCGAAATCGGTGAAAGCATCCCTGTCCGTCCGCCCGTAATGTGTGCGGGCTGTCCGCACAGAGGAACATTTTATGTGCTGAACAAGATGGGGCTTACGGTGTCGGGCGACATCGGCTGCTATACCCTCGGCGCGGTTGCTCCGCTCTCCGCCGTCGACACTACCGTCTGTATGGGCGCGTCAGTCAGCGGAGCAATGGGAATGGCAAAGGCACGCGGCAGCGAATTTAATAAAAAGCTTGTTGCGGTTATCGGCGATTCAACATTTATCCATTCCGGAATTACGGGTCTTATCGATATTGTATATAATAAAGGAAATAACACAGTTATCATCCTTGACAACTCCATTACAGGCATGACGGGACACCAGGACAACCCGACCACAGGCTTTACTATCAGAAAAGAGCCCACGCGTCAGGTTGACCTTGAGGCTCTTGCAAAGGCTGTCGGCGTTCAGCGCGTAGAGATTGTCGACCCGTTTGACACAAAGCGTTTTGAAAGCGTTCTGAAAACAGAACTTGACGCGGAGGAGCCGTCGGTCATTATTGCGCAGCGACCGTGCGCGCTGCTTAAAACGGTTAAGTACAGCGGACACTGCACCGTTACCGACAAGTGCAAAAAATGCAAAAAGTGCATGAAGCTCGGCTGCCCCGCAATCTCCGTTAAAGACGGCGAAATTGTTATCGACAAAAACCAGTGCAACGGCTGCGGCCTTTGCGTAGGTATTTGTCCGTTCGGCGCAATCGAAAAGAAGGATTAGTACGTTTAGCGAATGTCCGCGCCGCAGCGCGCTTATGCCGCAGCACGGACGGAAAGGCAAGGTTTTGAATATGACTAAAAACATTATGATAGTTGGCGTTGGCGGGCAGGGTACACTGCTTGCCAGCAGGATTTTAGGAAATCTTCTCACAAAGGAAGGCTATGACGTAAAGGTCTCCGAGGTTCACGGAATGAGCCAGAGGGGCGGCAGCGTTGTAACGTATGTCAAATACGGAGATAAGGTTTACTCTCCTATAATCGGCCGCGGTGAAGCGGACATCATTCTTGCATTTGAAATGCTGGAGGCATATCGCGCCGTACCGTACCTGAAAAAGGGCGGTATCATGATTGCAAACTCACAGGAAATGGATCCGATGCCCGTTATAACCGGAGCTGCGGAATATCCGTCCGATATTGAGGGAAAACTTTCCGAAAAAATAAACCTCAAAGCAACCGACGCGCTTGCCGCGGCGGAAAAGGCGGGAAACATCAAGGCGGTCAACGTGGTTCTTATCGGTTTGCTTGCCCGCAGTACCGACATACCGTACGAAAAATGGGTCGAAACGCTTAAAACAACAGTTCCGCCAAGGTTTGTGGATATTAACCTTAAAGCATTTGAAATAGGTTACAATATAGATTAAGGAGCTGAGCTAATGTCGATTTATCAGAAAAATTTGGAGTGCATGGACAGAGAGGAGCTTAAAAAGCTGCAAAGCGAGCGTCTTGTATGGCAGGTAAAGCGTATGTATGAAAATGTTCCGCTGTTCCGCGAAAGAATGGACGAAAAAGGCTTAAAGCCAAGCGACATCAAGGGCGTTGACGATTTGCACCTTCTTCCGTTTTCGTATAAACAGGATTTGCGCGACAACTACCCCTATGGACTGTTTGCCGTGCCGATGAAGGATATTGTTCGCGTTCACGCGTCAAGCGGAACGACGGGCAAGCAGATTGTTGTCGGATATACAAGACGCGATCTTGACAACTGGGCGGACTGTATGGCTCGTCAGCTTGCGGCTGCCGGCGCGGACGAAAACGATTTTATTCAGGTGTCATACGGCTACGGACTGTTTACCGGCGGCTTGGGCGCACACGGCGGTGCGGAACGGCTCGGCGCAACGGCTATTCCGACCTCGTCGGGCAATACCCGGCGTCAGATACAGACCATGATTGACTTCGGCACAACCGTTTTGTGCTGCACCCCCTCCTATGCAATGTATCTTGCGGAGAGCATCGAGGAAATGGGTAAGGTTGACGAGCTGCACCTCAAAGCGGGCGTTTTCGGCGCGGAGCCGTGGACGGAGGATATGCGCCGCGCAATAGAAAGCAAGCTGCATATCAAGGCATATGACGTTTACGGACTTTCGGAAATCATGGGACCCGGCGTTTCGTACGAGTGCGAGCGCCAACAAGGTATGCACGTCTGCGAGGATATGTTTATACCGGAAATAATCGACCCGGAAACGGGCGAAAACCTCCCCGAAGGCGAGTCCGGCGAGCTTGTGTTCACAACGATAACAAAGGAAGGTTTCCCCGTTATCCGTTACCGTACCCGAGATATTTGTTCGCTTAATTACGAAAAATGTACCTGCGGCAGAACCTTTGTGAGAATGAACAAGCCTACGGGTAGGTCGGACGATATGCTTATTATCAGAGGCGTAAACGTATTCCCGTCACAGATTGAGGAAGTCCTTCTGCGTGTCGGCGGCAATGTTACGCCAAACTATCAGATACTTGTCGGCAGAGAAAACAATACCGATACTCTGGAGGTACTTGTTGAGATGTCCGATAAGCTGTTTGCCGATGACATTAAGTCTATCGAGAAAATTGAGCGCAGCATAAAGGAACAGCTTCGCTCGGTTCTCGGACTTTCGGCAAAAGTTCGCCTTGTCAGCCCCAAGAGCATAGAACGCAGCGAGGGCAAGGCAAAGCGCGTTATCGATACAAGAAAGCTTGTTGACTGATTAAAATTTTAAGGAGGTAGCCTTTTATGTTTATAAAGCAGCTGTCAATTTTTGTTGAAAACAAATCCGGTAAAATCGCCGACATTCTGAATGTGCTGGGCGAAAACAATATAGACATCAGCGCGCTTTCGATTGCCGATACTACCGACTTCGGCATTGTGCGCCTTATTGTGAACGATGTCGAGCGCGCGGCAAGCGTTCTTCGCGAATACGGCGCGGTTGTAAAGGTAACCGATGTTATCGGCGTAAGCGTGAACGATGCCCCCGGCGGTCTTGCAAGGGTTCTTAACATTCTTAAAGACGCGGAAATCGAGCTTGATTACATCTACGCCTTTGTCGGCAGGAGCGGCAAGAACGCGTCTGTCGTAATGAAAACCGACAATACGGACAAAACCATCAGATGCCTTGAGGACGCGGGAATAAACACAATTACATCATCCGACGTTTACGGTGACTGAAAATGAAATTCTCCGACAAAATCAGGGATTTTCTGTATTCGCTTCGATACCTTCGCTGCGGCGTCGCGACTTCGGTAGCGTTTATAAAAACCGACGAGAAAAAGCAGCGCGAATTTAACGCGCGCATGGCACGGCTTGCGGAGTCAACCGTGCCGTGCCGAAAAAGCTGCGATGAAATCATCGCTTTTTTGAAGCAGAGCTACGGCGCGCAGGTTTACGAGCCTTCGCCATCCGAGCTGAATATGTTTAAAATCAACTATATTCTGGGCGCTTGCCCGAAGCTTTTGAAAACCGAGGAATACAAGCCAAAGAACGGCTCAAAGCCGCCGTCACGCGCGGAGTATGTCAAATTTACCGAAAACAGTCAAAAACGGTTCGAGGAGGCAATGGCATACCCTGCAGAAAGGCTCGGTCTTAATGTAAAAGCGTGCCGTTTTGCACAAACCGTGCAATCGGGCGCCAAAATCAGATATACATTTATCATGGACGAAAAAAGCGGTTTTGGCGGACTAAGCTCTGTCGCCAACACCGCCGCCCTTACCGAAACCGATGTGCAAAAACGTCGGAAAACCGATAACGAGGTAACAATTTTCAGCGGTGTGGACGAAAATGACATTAAAAACCTTACGCCGCGGTTTGTGACCTACGCGCTTGCGGTTGAAAATTCGGAAAAAATATAAAAGACCAATTCTTAAAAACATACTGTAATTTGAAAATTACGGTATGTTTTTTTGTATTTGGGAAACAATGTTAAAGTAATAAAATTTTTCTAAAGGTAAGACTTTAACTTTCCGCTTTAACTCAGTTTGGGATTACAGCCGACCGCGGCGGAGCAGTTTTACCTTAGTGCCGCCGGCACGGAAAGGAATGATTATAAGCATGAAGGACTACATTGTGATTGAGGGGATTTCGGCAAGAGAGATACTCGACTCGCGCGGAAATCCAACGGTTGAGGTCGAGGTCTGCACCGAGGGCGGCTGCACAGGCCGTGCGGCTGTACCGTCCGGCGCGTCAACAGGCGCATTCGAGGCGTGCGAGCTGCGTGACGGAGACACAAGCCGATACAGCGG
>URZD01000114.1 GCA_900552305.1 uncultured Eubacteriales bacterium | reverse complement strand
TCCTTATTCTTTATTCAGATTTGTTTAGCAAAGACAGTATATCACAAAAAGTATATTTTTGCAATACTTATTAAAAATTTTGTTTGTTGTGTTTAGATAAAACAAATAAATCCCTAAATGCTATTTCTTTTCATTTTTAACTTCCTTCATAAAATAAAAAAGTGCGCCAACCGAAGTCAGCGCACAAAAAACGCAAACCCGATTGTCGCGAAACAAACTAAATATTATGATAGAAACGCATTTTTCTGCATATACTAGCACCGTTTTGGGTTCGCGTTTTTAACAACGCATACAGTACTTTTGTTATATGCAAAAATAAGCACAAAAATACAATAGAAATTATAGCAATTTCTATTTTTAAATATTTAGTTTATTTCGCAAAAATAGTATATCACAAAAAGTATAATTTTGCAAGGTATTTTTAAAAATTTATTTAATTTGTCATAAAATTTTGGAAAAAAGCGAAACTTTAATAAAAAACCATTGAAAAATAAATAAAAGTGTAGTATAATAAATTTCGTCGGAATTATCCGATAAGGTAAGACTGAAAACAGTGTAAAAGCTGGGCGGTTATGCCATCCCCCAACCGATAATAAATCGGGAAAGGAGGTGGTTGCAATGGGAAAAAACATATTGAAGGTATTTATACTAACAATAATTTTTTTAATTGTACTTACAATAAAAGTAAGATAGCCCCCACCTTGCCAAGTTTGGGCTATCTTAAATAAGTCCTGTGGCATAACCGTTTGAGGTCTTACCTTTTTCTATATATATTATATATCGGAAATTTGATTTTGTCAACTGATTTTAAAAATAATTTTACCATATGTTAGAAGGGGGTAAACTCGGGAAAAACCGAGCTGACCGGCGAGGTTTTTCACGAGTTTTATTAAAAAACCTTTTTAAATTTCCTTTTTATACTTTTCTATTACGGCTTTCATTGTTTCCGGCGCGGGACCGCCCGGGATTTTGCGCTGATTTACGCAGGTTTCGAGGGAAATCTCGGTATATACGTCATTGTCAAAAAGCTGCGAAAACTCCTTGTATTCCTCCATGGTAAGTTCGTCAAGAGCCGCGCCCCTGTCAAGACAGTATGCAACCATTTTGCCGACAACTGCGTGCGCGTCACGGAACGGAAGCCCTTTTTTAACAAGGTAATCGGCAACGTCGGTTGCGTTGGTAAAGCCGCCCTTTGCACCGCTGAGCATACGTTCTTTACGTACTTTCATTGTAGAAAGCATACCGCAGAAAACCGGCAGACACATTTTTACCGTGTCGAGCGCGTCAAAAATCTGCTCCTTGTCCTCCTGCATATCCTTGTTGTATGCAAGAGGAAGTCCTTTCAGCATGGTAAGAAGTCCCATAAGCGAGCCAAAAACCCTTCCAGACTTGCCGCGAGCAAGCTCCGCAACGTCGGGGTTTTTCTTCTGCGGCATTATGCTTGACCCGGTGCTGTACGCATCGTCAAGGTCGATAAAGCCAAACTCGTTCGAGCTCCACAGAATAATTTCCTCGGAAAAACGGCTGAGGTGTACCATTATCATCGAAAGCACAAATGCAAGCTCACATACAAAATCACGGTCGGAAACTCCGTCAATACTGTTTTGGGTTATGCTGTCAAATCCGAGCTTTTTTGCAACAAATTCGCGGTCGAGCGGATATGTCGTACCCGCAAGCGCACCCGAGCCGAGCGGCATAACATTCATACGCCTGCGCCAGTCGGCAAGCCGCGACAAATCGCGCGAGAACATCTCGAAATATGCCATTATATGGTGCGCAAAGGTGATTGGCTGCGCCTTCTGAAGGTGCGTATATCCCGGCATAATCGTGGTGAGGTTTTCCTCCGCGAGCTTTAAAATCACCTTCTGCAAATCGGTGAGCATTCCGCAAAGACCGTCTGCCTCGTCGCGCAGATAAAGGCGGTCGTCAAGCGCGACCTGGTCGTTGCGGCTCCTGCCTGTGTGAAGGCGCTTGCCTACATCGCCTATGCGCGAAATAAGTATCGTTTCGATGTTCATATGGATGTCCTCGGCGTCAATGTGAAACTTGACCTTGCCGTCCTCTATGTCGGCAAGAATTTCGCCGAGGGTCTTTACTATCAGCTCCGCGTCCTCCTTGGGGATTATCCCCTGTCTGCCAAGCATCTCCGCATGCGCCTGACTGCCGCGTATGTCCTGTGCGTACATACGGCTGTCAAATCTGATTGACGAGTTGAAATCGTCCACCTTTTCGTCTGTTTGTTTTGAAAAACGTCCGCCCCAAAGCTTCATTATTATATCCTCCGTTGTTTATTATCAGTGTTTTTGTAAAAAGCGGGCAATCCGCACCTTGATTTTTGTCAAGGCCGAAAATCAAGCGTGTTCTTGCCGCCGTTTTACTTTCGTTTTTTATTCCGCGCCCGAAATATAGACGCACTTTATCCTTTCGTCCCAGTCAACCGCAAATCCCGCAGACTCCGCGAGCGCGCGCAGCGGCAACATGGTTTTTTCGCCTATCAGCTGCGCGGGTACGTCAAGCGCTTTTTCTGCGCCGTCCACGGTCATTACTGCGGAATCTATCCGCATATCTATTATACTGCCGCCGAGCGCAGCGCGGACGCTTTTGTCGCTGTCCGAGTAGTCAACCGTGCCGCCCAAAGCCTCGATAATATCACGCACCGGCACAAGAGTGCGGTCGCGTCTTATTACTCCGTCAAAATCGAGGTATTTTCCGTTCACCTTAATAACCGCAAAGTCGAGGTCGACGTGTATTTCGATTTGATTGTCGGTATAGCCGGCGTTATAAAACTTTCCGTTTTCGTATCCGACTGCGGGGTGGTAAATCTCACCGGTCAGATTATGTCCCGCCGCGTTTTCTATTTCCGAGCAGTACACGCCTGTGCCATCGGCGTAGCTTTTATAGCTGTGTACGAACACGCCGTCCGTGACGGGAACTCCGCCGCCCGAATACACAACTGTGTCCCGTTTAAGGTCGTAATATCCCGAAACACTGCTGTCGCCGTCAGCCTTGGAAAACATTATAAAATCATAGAATCTCGATGGCGCAAGAATGGAATACTCAAACGGCATAATCACGTTTCCGCTCATATCCAAAAGCCCGTAGCCGCCGCCCTCGCCGTGGTTGGGGTTAAGCTGCGCGAATATTCCGAGGTCGTCCATGGTGAAATATCTGTATTTATCCTGAAGCGGCATGACGTATGTACCGCTGTCCGCATCGTATATTCCGTGCCTGTCCGTGCCGCTTTCAACCTCGTAGTAATTTTTGTACGGCGTTTCGTAGTCTCCGTTTGTTATGCGGCTGCAGTTTGTGATAAACGGCGCGCCGTTGTAATTGTCAAGGTCGATTTCGTTCAGATTCCAATCTATGTATTTGTCTTTGCCGTTTTGCACCACTATGGCGTACGATTTCGGGAACGGCTCCCAGTCGGGGTTGAATACTTTTTTCACTCCGTCATATATAAAGTCGGTTATAAATTCGCCGTACTTATTGACTATCGCGCATTTTCCGTTCCTTTTGAGAAACATTTTTTCGGTCTGAAACTCGCTTGTTGTGTCTATACATCCGTCAAAGGTACACAGCTTTTGCCGCGTAGCTTGGTCGTATACGGTGAAATCGTGAATGTCCTCATTTTCGTCAACTGTGTATGTGGCATAAATTCCGTTGTGCGGATAAACCGCCTCGGCTCCTGCGCCTATGTCCGCAAGGACTGTTCCGTCACGGTCGAACAGAATTTTTGAACCGTCCGCGCGGCAGGCATAAGGGTATGTGCCGTAGTCTGATATGTACGCAAAGGGACCCGCAAGAATGTTTTTGCCGCCGTCAATCAGATATTCCGTGCTGTCCGGCATTCTGCCGATATACACGGTGTTTGCCGCGCCCTCCTCGGTTGAGAAAATCTCCTGAACATAGGCATTGTCGGGGATTTTTTCGGCATATGCCGAAAGCGTGCCGACAGCAACCAGTGTAAAAAGAACGGTGAAAACGGTTTTAAGTCGCATTATATCAGCTCCTTTAATACAAAATTCAGGCTGTTCGGATAGGAATCAGCCTAAATTTATTTTAACATATCACCGTTAATTAGTCAATATTGTTATTCTTTTTCATCATTGCACGAACCTTGAGCGGCAGACCGAAGAGGTTGATAAAGCCCTCCGCATCCTTGTGGCTGTAAAGCTCGTGGCTGTCGCCGAACGATGCAATAGTCTCGTTATAGAGCGAGTAATCGGACTTTGCGCCCGCAGGAGTGCAGTTGCCCTTGTAAAGCTTGAGTTTTACCGTACCTGTAACGTATTTATCCATTACGTCGTACATAGCCGACATTGACTCGCGCAGCGGTGTAAACCATTTGCCGTCATATACCAGCTGTGAGAACTGAGTCTGGCTCATGCGCTTGAACGCCTGTGTGTCGCGGTCAAGGCAGAGATATTCAAGCTCTTCCAGTGCGGTGTAGAGAATCGTGCCGCCCGGAGTTTCGTATACGCCGCGGGACTTCATACCAACAAGACGGTCCTCAACTATATCCGCAATGCCTATGCCGTTTGCGCCGCCAAGCTCGTTGAGTTTTTCGACAATCTCGCGCGGGGAGAGCTTTTTGCCGTCAACCGAAACGGGCTCGCCCGCCTCAAAACCGATTTCAACATAGGTCGGTGTGTCGGGAGCCTTCTCCGGCGATACGCCGAGCTTTAAAAGTGTGTCGAGCTGCGGCTCGTTCCACGGATCCTCCAAATCCATGCCCTCGTGGCTGATGTGCCAGATGTTTCTGTCGCGTGAATAGAGGTCCTTTTTGGTAACAGGAACCTCGATGCCGTGAGCCTCTGCGTAGTCAACTGCGTCCTCACGTGATTTGATGTCCCAGATTCTCCACGGAGCGATGATTTTCAGCGACGGGTCAAGAGCCTTTATCGTAAGCTCAAAACGTACCTGGTCATTACCTTTGCCCGTTGCGCCGTGGCAGATTGCAACCGCGCCTTCCTTGTGGGCAATCTCGACCAGTTTTTTCGCGATAATCGGTCTTGCGTGGGAGGTACCGAGAAGGTATTTGCCCTCATACTTAGCGCCCGATTTAAGGGTGGGGAAAATATAATCCTTTACGTAATCGTCACGAAGGTCGGCAATGTAGCACTTTGACGCGCCGCTCTTCTTTGCACGCTCCTCAAGTCCGTCGGTTTCCTTACCCTGACCCACGTCACCGCAAACCGCGATAACCTCGTAGCCGTAGTTCTCAATCAGCCAGTTGATGATAATCGATGTATCCAGTCCGCCCGAATACGCCAAAACAACTTTTTCTTTAGCCATAATTTTTTCCTCCGTTTTCCTTGTTTTATTTTGAATTTTATAGTATACTTATATTGCAGTGAGGGTGTTATCCTCACCTGATGTTTTAATTATACAACGGTTAAAACAAAAAATCAAGAGTTTTTTTGAAATTTATGCAATTTTATGCAAAAATGATGAATTTTTATGCAAACAAAGCGTTTATATGTGAAAGTTTTAAAGGAAGGCGTGAAAAGCGGATGAGAATACTTGGGATTGACCCGGGTTTTGCGATAGTGGGCGTGGGCGTGATTGACTACGAGGGTAACCGTTTCGGGGTGGTCGAATACGGCGCGATTACCACAAAGGCGGGCGAGGATATGTTTGACAGACTGAAAAAGATATATGACGAAACGGTTGAGGTTATCGAACGTGTAAAGCCCGACGCAATGGCGATTGAGGAGCTGTTTTTTAACAACAACCAAAAAACAGCCATAAATGTTGCACAGGCGAGGGGGGTGCTCGTCCTTGCGGCGAAGAATATGGGCGTTCCGATTTTTGAATATACGCCGCTGCAGGTAAAACAGGCAGTGGTCGGCTACGGTCGTGCGGATAAAAAGCAGGTGCAGCAAATGGTAAAAGCGATTCTCTGTCTTGACGAGGTACCAAAGCCGGACGATACCGCGGACGCGGTAGCCATTGCGATTTGCCATGCGCACTCCCATCGCGGCGGGAGCATAGCGCAGCAGCTTAGGCGGAAAAGGTAGCGGAGCGGCGTGTTTAATTGCAGCGGCAAACACAATTATAAACACGGCTGCCCGGTTTAAGACTTACAATAAACGAAAAATGAAAAAAATTATAAAAAACACTTTTCAAACAGGAAAAACAGATGTATAATAGGGTAATATTGTACGCAAAATCAGCAAATACACAGGGAGGAAAAATAATGACAAGTAAGGAAAGAGCATATTTAAAGAGCCTTGCAAACAAGGTTCCCGCATTATATCAGATAGGCAAGGACGGCTTGGGCGAAAATATGGTTAAGCAGATAGACGATGCGCTGACCGCCCGCGAGCTTATTAAGGTACACGTTCTTGAAAATTCAGGTTTTGAGATAAGAGATGCGGCAGCGGAAATGGCGGACGCTACGGATTCTCAGGTTGTTCAGGTTATCGGGAATCGGTTTATCCTTTACCGCCGCAGCGAAAAAAACCTTTGCGAGATGCCGTAATTGGGCATAGGCTTTTCAGCCGTTGTGACATAAAGCGGCTGTTTTTTTTGGCTGCGGTATGAGCCGGCGTTCAGCCGCCGAAGAGCGGCGGATTGGGCGTATTACCGGGTTTGCCTTCGGCCCTTTCTTGAAAAAACCGCGTTAAGAAACCGTTAATATAATAAAAAACTATTGACTTTTATAGGAATTTGTGATAATATAATATTCGTGATGAGACGAGGAGGACTGTCGGTTAGGAGTCAGTAATCTTTTGTCCATGGTTTAGAGGGAGAGTTGTGTAAGTATAGTAAGCTAATATGCACTTTTGCCGAATTGCAAACGGTCGTATAGTCCGAATAATGTATACGAGATCCCCGGTAATTCGTTACGCTTTGTTGGTTCAAAGCTCATGCAGTGACCTAACGCGCTGTAGATGTGCATACAAAAATTGCGCTGTGTTTTTAACACTGCGCAATTTTTTGTATTATTTTAAGTTCTGCCCGTTTCGGTCGGTATCCCGATTCTGCAAAAATCCTGTTACAACGCGGTCCGTTCCGCTTAAATCCTTAATAATGGTTATGTTTTCGAAACGGCTCTGCATTAAGGCGCGTACGTCCTCCGCCTGTCCGATTCCGACCTCAAAGGCAAGTATACCGCCACGCTTAA
>URZD01000113.1 GCA_900552305.1 uncultured Eubacteriales bacterium | reverse complement strand
GGAATCATAACGGACGCGCAGGGTTCGGAAATCCTGATGCGAAAAGGCTTTGATGTAGGCATCAAAGCCGCAAAAAAAGCCGATGTTCCTTCGTTTGAGTATTTTATACCCGAGGACGATTTTACATATGCCGACACCGACAGACCGGGAAAGTTCTATGAATACACTCTTGATGAAAAGGCGACCGTTATGAGCGAGTTCATAAGGGTTGATGTGTCCGGACTTCTTCCCGATACAGACTCAATGAGGAAATCGGACAAAAGGTTTTCCGCCTGCCATATCTACGAAAACGCGGCTCGGCAGAGGTTTATGATATACTCGTTTGTCCCCCATTCCGTATATGTTACCTCCGGCTGGCACAGAGGTCTTTTCAGAAACTATTACAGACAGAAGCAGCTTGCAAAGGGCATAGAATTTCTGCAAAAGCGTCCGCTCCCCGCAATGTGTTTCGGCGCGCCGGAGCTTTATATCCTATGCAAAAAGTCCGAAGGAGAAATGTAGATAGGACCGTGGAATATCTATCCCGACAGCGTTTTAAAGCCGGAAATATATCTTGACGAAGAATATACCTCCGCGGATTTTTATAATTACAGCGGTAAAATTTGCGAAAACAAAATTATTCTTGACGGCATCATACGTCCGTACGATTTTTACTTTATTACAGTACGGCATATGAGCCTTGCGGCAGCTTGTCGAGTTTAATCTCACCGTTTTCAGTGTTGCAATATATCCGAAGCCTATACCATTGCACTGAATATTATTTCCCAGTATTCAGATGCAATGTTTCTTGTAATCATTTTTTCAATCCGTCCTTTGCGACTGCATATACTAAAACCGTTTCTCTGCCCAATTTGCTCACCGCAGAACAAATATTTATAACCTTACTGTATCCATTTTTAATTATAGCCGGGATAGCTGACTTTGATATAATAAACGGAGCGTTAAGGCCAATGTCTATTTCTGTCTAAATTCATTTGCGCTCATATCGCACTTCGGTAATCTTTTCGACCTGTTTAAATAATCGTTTGTACCTCTTTTGCATTTTTAAATGCGCCGCGGGCAATCATTGCGAACATTGCCGCGCCGACCGCGGCTTCTTCAAGGTGCGCGGGTATCTTCATTTTTGCGCCGAGCTTTTCTTCAAAAATTCTAACAAGAGCCTTGTTTTTCCGTATTCCGTTGCCCGAGCCGACAATTCCGCTTTTGCGAACTCCCATTTGCTCATACATATCCAAAAGCTCGTCCGCCATTCCGCAAAGCACGCCGTATGTAAGCGCGGACGGTGTGAAATTCTCGGTCGTTATCCCCGATATGCCGCCTGTTATTTCGGAATTTAATCTTGTCCCCGCAAAACGTGTATCAACCTTAAAAGAGCTTGATTTTGCATCTTTAAGCATATAGTTCATAATTTTATACACTTCATCATCGTCAACCCTTTTTATATATCCAAACGCTTCGGCATAAAAGTTTTTAAGCAGCGAATATGCCCTGTCGCCGCAAAGCGCCGCGCCCGCCAGAAGGTATTTTCCCTCGAAATACGGTCTTGTTTCAATCTGCGCGCTGTCTGCGATTTTATCCGAAATTACCGAAATCTGACTTCCCGTTCCGATATTTACCAGAACATCATTTTCATCTGTAAGTGTCGAAAAAACGCTTGCCTGATTATCGCCTATCGCAACGCTCACGGGTATTCCCTTGTACTCGCCCGCAATGCGGTAATCTCCCGTAAGCTCCGCCGCGCAGGCATAGTTAAATCTGTTGTTCTTCAAATCATAGCAGCCAAAGCTTGCCGCGTCGCTTGTGTGAATAATCGGCTTTTTAAGCCCGCAAAGCCGCATTACAAAATAATCGTGAATTGTGCAGTAACTAACCGCACTTTCCGGCTTTATTCCGTTTTCAGCGTTGTAAAAATCCGTTACGTTGCCGTACCCCGAAAAGCTGTTTAAATACTTTGCGTAGGTTGTATCTTTGTAAGGGAGATTTCCGCGTCCGTCCTGCCATGTATAAAGCGGGCTTACAGCATTTCCGTCCTTATCGGTATACACAATTCCGTGCATTTGCCCCGTCGCGCCGATTACGCCGACATCGCCGCTCCCGGCAATCAGACTTTCGAGAGTCTCCGTTGCTGCGGTCATAATTTTATCAACCGACTGAATTTTTTCCCACTCGGCGCACCCTTCGATAAACGCGGCGCTGTTTTTTGTAACTGATTTCTCAACGCCGCCTGCTGCGGCGTCAATTAAGACGCCGCACACGCTTGTTGTTCCTATATCAATTCCTATTGCTTTCATTAGTATTCCTCCTAACAGCCGATATGTGTTGAGTTAAGGTCAAGTCTTGTTATAATAGTCTTTTATTCCGTCGCGCGAAATATAGTAGTTCTGGAGCTTTTTTGTTTTTCTGTAAAAGTATATGAACTGATAAAACGACGGATACTCCTGAAACAGTTTCCCGTTTTCGTCGCAATATTTATCTCTGAGCATAAAAGTGTATGCCGTGTTTAGGCTGTTTTTATTCTTTGTGTAAAAGTATTTGTTCAGCGCCCAGCGCATATTTTTCTCATCGGCTGAAAGGTCTTTTTCGCAGCTGCGTTATTTTCCGAGAAGAATAGCCTTGTTCTGATATGCCAAATATGCACAAAGATATTTTCTCACTGTCTGAGGAGTTATACCGTTTGCCTGGGCAGACCCCTTTATTTGGGCATTTTTCATCTTGCTGTCCGATATGTACGGCAATATATCCGCGATAATATTGAATTTTTCATTCATCTGTTTTTTCTGTACAAGGTTTAATTCCTCCGTATCAAGATTTATGCCTGAATTTTCAAGCAGCTCACATTCTGTACACTCCGTATACCCTTCAAGCTCGGATTCATGTATCCACATTGGCATGGTTTGCTTTATGCCGTTGATTACAAACAGTAACTCATCCTTTGAGCCGAGGACTCTGTATATTCAATCGCCGAATTTCAAGAGCCTATTCCGCATCGATAACCACCCCTCAATCGGAAATACCTCGGCTCTGCCAATACTCTCTTGATGCGTCGAGCAAAGTCAGTGTCTTTGGCTTTTGCAAGAGCCTGCGGAACACGCATTCTCTCACAATAATTTCGCCGTTAGTCCTTGTACAGACAAAATCGCTTGTATAATCACCGATTTCCAAGCCGTCAAGCGGAACGTTGCAGTTGAATTTTTCTATGGTAATATCCTCCTGAAGCATTTCAGCATATGCCGCTTGAATCGGATTGTAGGTTTTGCATACCTCCTTACATTTACCGAATGTCCGCTTTTCGCATCTTCCCTTAAAGTTTTTATTCTTCAAGGTTATTTTCTTTTTTGCCCTATTTACATGTTTATTATTCCCACTCGATGCGTTATAGCGTAATTTTAGTTGCTTCACCTGATTTTAAGCCGTTTTCTTCGCCGGTTCCGCTTAAAATCTTTTAATTATTCAGGCTATGGTGCTATCTGTTATCAATTTGTTAGCATCTATATGTTAACATAATATTTGTAGTTTTGCAAGGGGTTTTGAAAATATTTCTTATTACTCAAACGGCGAATCCATATAATCAAGAATCTGCTCATTATGCTTTTCTCGGTTATTTTAAAACTTTTTTATGCCGCTGCATTCATATTTATCGTCTCAATAACCTTGCGAATCCCTGCCCATACAGAAAGATTTGTAAAGATTTCAACAACGCTGCCCGCGCCGATAACGGTGTTATCGCCTATCGTAACACCCGGAGTTATTATCGCGCCTGCACCTATCCAGCAGTTTCTGCCTATATGTACCGGGAAATTATACTGATAAACCTGCTCTCTAAGCTCCGGCAAAATAGGGTGACCTGCGGTTGCGACCGTGACATTCGGCGCAATCATGGTATAATCACCGACATAGATATGCGTATCGTCAACCATTGTCACATTAAAGTTGCAGCAAACATTCCTTCCTAAGTGTATATGCTTACCGCCGAAATTCGCATGAAACGGCGGCTCGATATAACATTCCCCGCCTATTTCCGCAAACATACTGCGGAGCAGCTCCGCCCGCTTTTCAGCCTTCGACGGTCTTGTCATATTGTATTCGTAAAGCCGTTCCGGACGCTTCATCTGCTCCTTCATAATCTCATCATCGCCCGGGAGGTACAGCTCGCCGGTGTGCATTTTTTCTTTCATATCACTCATTTTATACTTTTTCTTTCCTTCAATGTTATTTACATACAAAAAAATTGTTCACCGCAAATCCTTGTGGGAGCGGTAAGACATCATGCCGCACCGCTCCGCAAAAATATACTGTGAGCAATTTCTATTTTTTCGTTAAAGCCTACTTTGCCTTTTGCGCCTTTATTACCTTCAGTCTTGAGAATTCCTCTCTTTCCTTCTCCTCCAAAGCGTTCTGGATGAGCTTGGTTTCCTCCTCATACCTCGGTATCATGATATTCTTCAGGGCGTTGGCACGCTTTTGCGTTTTCTTTATGTTATCCGCAAGCCGAAAAACCGAGTTTTCAATCTGCGCAAGAGCCTTTGTCAGCTTTTTTACATCATTAAACTTTTTTCTCGCTTCGTCCAGCGATACGGTAGTGCCGCTGAAGCCGTAAGACGGCGACTCTGCGGTTTCCTCGTTCATTATTACGATAGGGATTTCCACGCCCATTACACTTCTGAACTTGACCTCCACACCGTCCTCTACGTCAACAGCAAGGCTTATTTTGTCAACCGCGTCAATTCCCATTTCGATATTTGCGCGCTGCAGCGCCTCATATGCCTCGCTGAAGGTTTTGTCTATCGTCCCCTGAATTTCCTTCGCGTTATCTATAAGCGACATCATCTCGCGGATAAGTATGTTTCTTTTTTTGTCCAGCAACTCATAGCCGGTCTTGCTGAGTTTCAGCGTATTTTTTGCAATCATAAGATTGCCCTTTGTCGGTACCATTGCCATAAAAACTCACTCCTTTCACAGCAGTTATAAGACAAACCGCATCGGATACCGCCGTCTGTCGCGGCTGCCCGCTCCGCCGTTTTTCGTTTAAACCACACATTAAAACGCCAAAGCCGTATCCGATTGCCTTCGCCTACTGTTAGTGAACGTCCGCAAACAGCTTTTCCGCAAGCTCGGGCGAAAGTCTGTCAAGCTCGTTCTTAGGCAGTATGCGCAAAAGCTCCCACGCAATATCAAGCGTGCGCTCTATATTGCGGTTTTCCTGTCTGCCCTGACCTACAAAGCGTTCTTCGAACGCGTTGCCGAATTTTATATACAGCTTATCGGTATCCGAAAGCTCATCCTCACCGATAACCGACGCAAGAGCTCTTACGTCCTGCACCTTTGCATATGACGAAAACAGCTGGTTGCTGATTTCCGGGTGGTCGGCTCTTGTAAACCCTTCGCCTATACCGTCCTTCATAAGACGCGAAAGCGACGGCAAAACCGAAATCGGCGGATATACGTTTTTCTGGCTCAGTGTTCTGTCAAGAACTATCTGTCCCTCTGTGATATACCCTGTAAGATCGGGAATAGGATGTGTAATATCATCATTGGGCATTGTCAGAATCGGTATCTGCGTTATCGAGCCTGTGCTGCCGTTTATCATTCCGGCTCTTTCGTAAAGCGACGCCAAATCGCTGTACAGATAACCGGGATAACCTTTTCTTGACGGTATCTCCTGCTTCGAGGACGAAACCTCACGCAGCGCCTCGCAGTACGATGTTATATCTGTAAGAATAACCAAAACGTGCATATTCTGCTCAAAAGCAAGGTATTCCGCCGCAGTCAGCGCACACCTCGGCGTGAGCGTTCTCTCAACAACCGGGTCGGATGACGTATTGATAAACATTACCGTTCTGCCGATTGCGCCCGTTTTCTCGAACGCGGAAACAAAGTAATTTGCAACGTCATGTTTTACGCCCATTGCGGCAAATACGATTGCAAAGTTTTTGCCGTCGCCGTCCGCAATCTTCGCCTGTGTTGCAATCTGAACAGCAAGGTCGTCATGCGGAAGTCCGTTGCCCGAGAATATAGGCAGCTTTTGGCCTCTTATCAGCGTTGCCGGGCCGTCTATGGCGGATATACCCGTCTGAATAAACGAACGCGGATACTCACGCGATACAGGATTCATCGGTTTTCCGTTTATATCCATGTATTTGTCGGCATACACCGGTCCGAGTCCGTCAGCCGGTCTGCCTGTACCGTCAAAACGTCTGCCGAGTATTTCCTTCGACAACGGCAGCATAAGCGGCTTGCCCGTAAGGCGGGTTGTCGTATTTTCAAGCGAGATATCACGCGTACCCTCAAACACCTGTACAACAGCATAGTCACGCGTTATCTCAATAATTCTTCCGACTCTTTTTTCCGCTGCGCCGTCGATTGCTATTTCAACTATCTCATCATAGGAGGCGCCTTCTATGCCCTCTATTACTACCAGCGAGCCGCTGATGTCTTTAAGTCCCATATACTGTATATTCATAGCGTATCCTCCTCCCTAAAACGTCAGTGCGTCAATTTTTTCTTTAATCGCATCAATCTTTTCAAGCTCATCGTTTGCGACATCGTACTTGATTTTTATAACCGTATCAAATATTCCCGTTTTTGAAATCTGCGAAACGGGAATTGACTCGTCGCTCACCCATTTTTTGCACTTATCGTAAAGATAAAGTATTATCTTCATCATCTTGTACTGTTTCTCCATAGGAACATATGTATCATTCTTGTGATACGCATTCTGCTGAAGAAATCCCACACGGATTACACGCGCAATTTCAAGGGTCAGCTTCTGATCCTCCGGCAGTACGTCCGCACCAATCAGCTTTACTATGTCCATAAGTCCGCTTTCCTCACGGAGAATTTTTACAAGCTCCGCACGGTCGCGCATAAAGTTTTTGTCCACATTCTCGCCGTACCATTCGGCAAGGTCGCCGACATATTCGCTGTAGCTGCTTAGCCAGTTAATTGCCGGATAGTGACGCGCATATGCAAGCGACTTGTCAAGACCCCAAAAGCATCTTATAAACCTCTTTGTGTTTTGCGTTACCGGCTCGGAGAAGTCGCCGCCCTGCGGTGAAACCGCACCGATTATCGAAACGGAGCCTTGCGTTCCGTTCATGTTGGTAACGTAACCCGCTCTCTCGTAAAACTCCGAAAGACGTGACG
>URZD01000112.1 GCA_900552305.1 uncultured Eubacteriales bacterium | reverse complement strand
GAAACCGAGTTTCCGCCCCACGAGCCGCAGCCGAGGGTCAGCGACGGCGCGAGCTTGAAGTTGTAAAGGTCGCCTATGCCGCCATGAGATGACGGTGTGTTTACAAGTATACGGCAGGTTTTCATTCTCTCCGAAAATTCGCGGAGCTTTTCGCCCTCTGTCGCGGTGTTAAGGTATATTGACGAGGTGTGACCGTAGCCGCCGTCGGCAACAAGGCGCTCCGCCTTAGTGAACGCGTCGCCGATGTCGCGCGCCCTGTACATTGCAAGAACCGGGGAAAGCTTTTCGTGCGCAAATTCCTCCGAAAGCTCAACCGATTCAACCTCGCCGATGAGGATTTTCGCGCTTTCGGGTACCGTTATGCCGGCAAGCTGCGCAATTTTGAATGCGGACTGTCCGACTATTTTTGCGTTCAGCGCGCCGTTGATAAGGATGGTTTTGCGTACTCTGTCCGTTTCGTCACTGCTTAATATATAGCA
This sequence comes from uncultured Eubacteriales bacterium, assembly GCA_900552305.1. Lineage (GTDB taxonomy): Bacteria > Bacillota > Clostridia > Monoglobales > Monoglobaceae > UMGS1494. The sequence continues at coordinate 6,690 of URZD01000112.1, read as the reverse complement.
GCCGCGGTCGGCAAATTCCTTTTTAACCGCGTCATAAATATCGTCAAGCACGATTACCGATTGCTCCGACGCGCATATCATGCCGTTGTCAAAGGTCTTTGAATGGATAATCGAGTTCACCGCGAGTACGATGTCCGCGCTGCTGTCAATTATCGCCGGAGTATTGCCCGCGCCCACGCCGATAGCCGGCTTGCCCGAGGAATACGCCGCGCGCACCATGCCCGGACCTCCGGTCGCAAGAATAATGTCCGCTTCGCGCATTACAAGATTAGTCATGTCAAGGCTCGGCACGTCAATCCAGTTTATAATGCCTTCCGGCGCGCCTGCCTTTACCGCCGCGTCAAGGACACCCTTTCCCGCCGCTATCGTACTTGCTTTTGCCCTCGGATGCGGCGAAATTATGATTGCATTACGTGTTTTAAGCGCCAAAAGGCACTTGAATATTGCCGTGGAGGTCGGGTTTGTGGTCGGAATAACCGCCGCGATAACGCCGATAGGCTCCGCAATCCTTTTTATTCCGTAAGCGCTGTCCTCCTCAATCACGCCGCAGGTCTTTGTGTCCCTGTACGCGTTGTAAATATATTCCGAGGCATAGTTGTTTTTTATTACTTTGTCTTCAACCACGCCCATGCCGGTTTCCCTGACCGCCGCCTTAGCAAGAGGAATCCTCTGCTTGTTCGCAGCCGAAGCCGCCGCAAAAAAGATTTTGTCAACCTGCTCCTGTGTGTATGACGCGTATATATTCTGCGCCTCTCTGATTTCGGCAAGAGCATTCTCCAGAGCCTCAACTCCGTCAATGATTTTTCTTTCCGTGTTGTTCATCCCGATAAACCTCCTTGTCTTTTTTAGAAAACGCTTTCCGCCGCTTCTTTAGGGCATCTCCGTTTCTTTGTTAATATTTTAACATACTTTTTTCGGTTTGGGAATTGCTTTTATTGTATATCGGTAATATGTGTATCGATATACCTGATATAAATTCCGAAAATCTATTTGCCGTCCTTTGACTTTTGTATGTTGTAAGAGATTTTGGCAACGGTTTTCATCGGCAAAAAACGCTCAAAGAAAACGCCGAGCTTTATGGTAAGTCCGGGTATGATTACCGTTTTTCCGCACAGCATTTGGCTTATTCCGTATTTGGCGACCCTTTCGGCGGTAAGCGAGCGCAGATTAAAGGTTACTCCCGCGGTGCGGTTGAAGTTGGTGTCAACGGGTCCCGGGCAGAGTGCGCCGACATAGACGCGGCTGCCTTTGCGGCGCAGCTCCTCGGAGATTGCCGCGCTGAGGTGCAGAACGTACGCCTTTGTCGCATAGTAGACCGACATAAGCGGCCCCGGAAGGAACGCCGCAGAGGACGCGACATTCAGAACATAGCCGCTGTTGCGCTTTTCAAAATCGTGAAGAAACAGTTTTGTCAGTATGTGAACGGCGCGTACGTTGAGGTCGAGCATTTCAAGCTCGCGGTCAAGGTCGGTTTCGTCAAAAAAGCCGAACAGACCGAATCCCGCGTTGTTTATAAGGATATCTATATTTTCGGATTTAAGCCGTTCATACAGCGCGGTGCAGCATTCCGCGCGCGATAAATCCGCCGTAATTACCGCAGGCTTTCCGTCAAGTTCGGCTTTTAGGGCATTAAGGCGTTCGGTACTCCTTGCGGCAAGAAAAAGTTCGTGTCCCATGCGGTGGAGCTGTCTTGCCATTTCTCTGCCGATGCCCGAGCTTGCTCCCGTAATCAAAACCTTCAATATATACCACCCCTGAAAATTTGTCTTTCTACATTAAAATATAACACATGAAAATATTTATGTCAAACAAAACAGAAAAAAATATTTTCTTTAACACCTGATATTTGCTGTCCGAATCCGCCTTAATCGGCGTAAATTCGGCATATTTCGGCTTGTCATCTTTGCAGGGCGCCGGTTTTGCTGCATCTTCCGCACCAAAATCTGCTCAAAATTCCATCCGATTAAAATCGTGTTCGGACAGCTGTTAAATTATGAATAATTTATTAAAAAATAAGTTTTTTTGTTGAAAACACTTGCTTTTTTGTGTAATTGGTGTAAAATAGTTTTAGTGAGTTCGAGACCTTCCTCACTGTAAACAAAACTAAAGGAGATGTTGTTATGAAATCAAAAACAAGGTATATCGCGCGCAGTGCGGCTATTGCGGCGCTCTATCTGGTGCTGACGTACATAACCTCGCTTTTCGGACTGGAAAGCGGAGTTATTCAAGTACGGTTTTCGGAGGCACTGACGGTTTTGCCCGCGCTGCTTCCGGAGGCTGTTCCCGGACTGTTTGTCGGCTGCCTGCTTGCAAACGTACTGACGGGCAGCGTGGCTCTTGATGTTGTGTTCGGCAGCCTTGCCACGCTGATAGGGGCATACGGAACATATCTGCTCAGGCGCAAACCGTACCTCGCGGCGCTGCCGCCGATAATCTCAAATACTTTGATTATTCCGTTTCTACTCGCCTTCGTCTATAAGTTTGACGGCTCGCTGTGGTATTTTGTCCTGACCGTTGGAATCGGTGAGATAATTTCATGCGGTATATTCGGTACGGCGCTTATACACTGTATGCTGAAACGCATTAAAACACGGTAGCCAAAGCCGCGCTCCGATACGCCGGCGAAGGCTTTATGCTAAACTACATAATACTGAGGTGTGATTTTTGGAAAATAAGGCTAACAGCAAAATAGACTTTTTAAAGAATAATATGGTATATATCTGCGCGGTGGCGGCATTGCTTGTTCCCGACTTCCTGCTCAGATATCTTGTAACGCCCAAAATGTTCGGCGAACCGTTTGTGACGGTTATACCGACCGTTATGAATCTGTTTTGGATCGGACTCGTGCTTTATATATTCTTTGCCCTGCTGCCGCGGCGGGTCGGCAGGGTCGTGTTTATCGTGTTTACCGTTATGGAAAACACTCTGACATTTTCAAATTATATCTATTTTAAAATATTCGGACAGTTTTTCTGGCTTAGCAGCGTAGGTCTTGTCGGCGAGGCGGGGGATTATGTAAGGTATGCCCTGCAATACATTGATTGGAAGGTAATATTATTTACGCTCGTGTCGCTCGCGTTCATGACTGCGGCGGCGGTTATGTGGAAAAAGCCGTTTGGGCGTCCAAACCTTCGCCGCGCCCTTTATACGCTCGTACCGGTCGCGGGAATCGTGCTGATGAACGTGTTTATGCAGCCGTCGCTGTTTGGCGTGCTGGAGGACGACTGGGACTCGTGGAGCAAGCCTCGCGTTATATATAAGCAGTTTACGGACGTGAACAAATCATTCGATGTGGCGGGACTGTACCAGTTTGTTGCAAGAGATTTGTGGAATACATGGTTCCCGCATAACAGCTATGCCGCAGACGAGTATGCGGAGGTTGACAAATACTTTGCGGAAAAATCAAAGCCGACTCAAAACGAATACACAGGTATATTTGAGGGCAAAAACGTAATCGCGGTCATGATGGAGAGCATGGATGACTGGCTGATAAGCGAGAAATATACCCCCGCAATAAAGTACATGATGGATAACGGCATAAACCTTGCCAACCACTTTGCGCCGACCTTCGGCACGGGGTATACCTTTAATACCGAGTTTACATTCAACACGGGCTTTTATACCCCAAAATCGACCGTAACCGCGGTGAATTTCAGCTCGAACGCGTTCCCGTATTCCCTCCCACGGCTGTTTAAGGAGAAGGGGTACTCGGCAAACTCGTTCCACTATAATAGCCCCGAGTTTTATAACCGCGGTATTATGCACAAAAGTTTTGGATACGACGAATATCACTCGTTTATGAAGTACGGTTTGCCGTCGTATGCCGCGCAGGCGGACAGCAATATTCTGAAAAATGACAAGATATATAAGGATATGGTGAAGGGAGATAAGTTTTTTGACTTTGTCGTGACCTATTCGGTGCATCTTCCGTATACCTACTCGGACGCAAAGCTTGACCTTGCAAAGCGCAACCACCCCGACCTTGTTGACCCCAATATGGACGAGGAAACCAATAACTGTATGCTGCTTGCAAGGGATACCGACGACTTTTTTGCGCAGCTCCTGCGGCGGCTCAATGATGACGGACTGCTTGAAAACACCGTAATAGTTGCGTTTGCCGACCATTACGCGTATGGATTTTCAAACTCCGCCCTTCTTATGAAATACAGCCGCGAGGCAGGGTCGGGACTGCTTTATAAAGTACCCGCGTTTATCTATACCCCGGGAATAAAGCCGGTGACTGTGACAAAGGTCACACAAAGCGCGGATTTGCTGCCGACCGTTGTAAACCTGTTCGGACTGAATAACAAAAATTATTACATAGGCAGCGACGCCTTTGACGAGTCATATACGGGTCTTGCGTATTTTGAAAACCGATCATGGTTTGACGGAAAGACGTATTATGTCCCGGACGAAACCAAGATTACCGACAAAAACAAGAGCTATATAGAAAGCGTGAACAAAAAAGTGGCGGAAAGCATTGACGTAGACGATATTGTAATCGCGGGGGATTACTTCGGAAAAAGAAAATAGTCTGACATTATTGGTTTTTTGTTGATAAAATCACTTGTAATATGCAAAAAAACATGGTATAATTATAATACGTATATCCTCAGTACAGGACGGCAGAATCCAAAGCGGCTTTGCCGATAGACGATAGGAGAATGGAGATTTTTATGAAGGAACAGTTAAACGAAATCAAAAAGAAAGCAAAGGAAAGACTCGAAGGAATTTCCGAGCTTTCCGCATTGGAAAACCTAAGGGTTGAGCTGCTCGGCAAAAAGGGCGAGCTTACCGCCGTTCTGAAGGGAATGGGCAAACTCAGCGCAGAGGAAAGACCTGCTGTCGGTCAGCTTGCAAACGAGGTTCGCGGTTTTATCGAAAACACTATCGAAACCAAAAAAGCCGAGTTTGAGGCTGCAATCGAGCGGGCAAAAATCGAAAGCGAAGCGATAGACGTTACAATGCCCGGAACAAAGGTTGAGCTCGGCAAAAAGCACCCGCTTACAACCGTGCTTGACGATCTTAAAGACATATTTATCGGCATGGGGTTTTCGGTTGTCGAAGGCCCCGAGGTAGAGCTTGACTACTACAATTTCGAGGCGCTCAATATCCCCAAGGATCACCCCGCGCGCGATACACAGGACACGTTCTATATCAACGAAAACGTGGTTCTTCGCTCACAGACCTCCCCGGTGCAGATTCGTACCATGGAAAAGCAAAAACCGCCTATCAGAATGATTGCCCCCGGCAGAGTTTACAGAAGCGATGCGGTTGACGCGACCCACTCGCCCGTGTTCCACCAGGTGGAAGGTCTTGTTATCGATAAGGACATAACAATGGCTGACCTGAAAGGCACTCTGGAGGTATTTGTAAAGAAACTCTATGGCGATGATACAAGGCTCAGGTTCAGACCCCACCACTTTCAGTTTACTGAGCCGAGCGCGGAGGTTGACATTTCCTGTTTCAACTGCGGCGGTAAGGGCTGCAGAGTGTGCAAGGGCGAAGGCTGGATAGAGATTCTCGGCTGCGGCATGGTGCATCCGAAGGTACTCAGAAACTGCGGCATAGACCCCGATGAATACTCGGGATTCGCTTTCGGAATCGGACTTGAGCGTGTAGCAATGTTCAGATACGACATTGACGATATGCGCCTTGTATACGAAAACGATATGCGATTTTTAAAGCAGTTCTGATTTTACCGATAAACGGATTTATGTAACTTGTTAGCCTGCGGCAAAGCATGATTCACGGCAGGCGGAAAGGCTGAGATTATAATGAAATTACCACTTTCATGGTTAAAAGATTATTTGAATACTGATAATATTGACATAAAGGAATACGAACATAAAATGACAATGTCCGGCTCCAAGGTCGAGGAGGTTTACTACCTCGGCGCGGAGATCGACAACGTTGTGACCGGCAAGATCCTCGAGGTTGTCGATCACCCGGATTCCGACCATCTGAAGATCTGCCAGCTCGATGTCGGCAAGGAGGAGCCGGTGCAGATCGTCACCGGCGCACCCAATGTAACGCCTGCGTCCGTTGGCGAGATCTGCCCGGTCTGCCTGCACAAGTCCACCCTGCCGGGCGGCGTGAAGATCACCAAGGGCAAGCTGCGCGGCGTGCCGTCCAACGGCATGATGTGTTCGTTCCAGGAGCTGGGTCTGTCCCACGGCTGCGTACCCTATGCGTGCGAGAACGGCATCCTGTTCCTGCCGGCCGGCACCCCGGTTGGCGAGGACATCAAGAAGGTGCTCGGTCTGGATGACTGGGTTTCCGATTTTGAGATTACGTCCAACCGTCCGGACTGCCTGAGCGTGATCGGCCTTGCCCGCGAGACTGCGGCTACCTTCGACCGTCCGTTCAGCGTCAAGACCCCGGAGGTAAAGGGCGTGGGCGACGACATCAACAAGTATATGTCCGTCGAGGTTAAGGACACCGACCTGTGCCCGCGCTACACCGCCCGCATTGTCAAGAATATCAAGATCGAGCCGTCTCCGGCGTGGATGCGCGAGCGTCTGCACGCCTGCGGCGTTCGTCCGATCAACAACATCGTTGATATCACCAACTATGTTATGCTCGAGTACGGCCAGCCGATGCACGCGTTTGACATCGATTTTCTAAAGGGCGGAAAAATCATTGTCAGGAATGCCGAACCGGGTGAAAAAATCACAACTCTTGACGAAA
>URZD01000111.1 GCA_900552305.1 uncultured Eubacteriales bacterium | reverse complement strand
AAGCGATATAAAGCTTGCTCCGACGTGGAGCGGCAGCGTGAGCTTACCCCGATACGAACGCAATAATCGTCCAAAGCGGCACATGATGTGCCGTTTTGGACGAAAAAGGAGGAGCAGCGGCATGAGCAAACTCTGATTTTTTGTATAAAAAATCAGAGCAAGCGATATAAAGCTTGCTCCGACGTGGAGCGGATAACGGGAATCGAACCCGTAAATTCAGCTTGGGAAGCTGATGTTTTACCACTAAACTACACCCGCATTGTCTACAAATCCTATTATATACCATTTTTTCGGCTGTGTCAAGCGGTTTGAAAAAGCAAATTTCAAAATTTAATCTCTTTCCTTCGCCGCGCGCTTTCTCCTATGCGAAATCCGCTCCACAAGCCGCAAAACTCGGTTTTTGTTTGTAAGCAGAAATCCCACGACAATGTAAAGTCCCGCAATAATCGCGGCGCTGAATATCCAGTCGCCCGACATAACAAGCCTTCCCGCGACGCAGGTCAAAAGCGTCGGAATCGGCAGCGCGGTCACAAGCGCGATTAAAAAAGCCTTTGCGCTTATATCTGAGTTTGCCGCCGCGTACGGAATAATTCCGTTTGGAAGTCCCGGAGTAAGAATCGCAAGTATTGTAAAAAATGTGCTGTCGCGCCGCGCCTTCAAAATTCCGAGCATTTTTTCAAGCTTCGGATGCTCGCTTGCCATATAGCTGAGCAGCTTATTCATGCGGTGTGCCACCGCGTATACAAGCATATTTGCCGCAACCGACGCGCTGAAGGTTATTAAAAATCCCAAAATTATGCCGCAGGTCATGCCTGCCACAAGCTGCACGGGCATTGCGGGTATAAACACAGAAAGTACCTGTACAAATGTCAGCAGCCACAGCACGGCGCTTCCGTAAAGACGGCTGCTGCCGTTTAAAAATTCGCGAAGCGCACCCTCGCTGCCGGAGGAAAACGCCTTCCAAAGTCCCGGCAGATACACTTTTAAAACCTCTATAATAAGAATAATTGCGGTAACAAACACCGCCGCAAGCGCGGCAAGTGCAATTCTTGCATAAAACGGCGATTTGTTTTTCACAGACTACACCTGTCCCTTCCTTTTGTATAAGGCGCCCGAAATCCGATGCGACTCTTTTGGCTTTGGTTTAAAATAATCCACTACTTAGCATACCAATTTTTTGAAAAAAAGTCAAGCGAAAATCCCCTTAAAAATTCCTTTTGATAAAAACGCAGTCTATAAATCCTCTTAACTCGACATTTTTTCGGCGATTGCGCGCCGCTCAAACACTATGGCGCGGTCGCAGTTTTTGAAATATTTTTCTATGTATAACGCTGATTTAAGGGAATGAAATGTTGTTGCAATAGAATTTAACAAAGCCGTTTAAAAGCAAAAAAAGAGACCGGATAAACCGGTCTCTTTTAATTAGCAGTTATAAGCTATCAAACTTTCTAAAAGATTATCTTGCAGAAACTCTCTTAGGAGCCTTAACGATAACTACGTCTTCGATTCTGCCGTCATACTCTCTTACAAATACGTGGTCAACGTACTTAGCAAGGTTTGCCTTGTTTACAGCATCTGTTGTTTTTGTACCGTCGTAAACAAAGTTGTAATCACCGGTGTTATCGAACATCTGTTTTACGTAGTTGAAGGAACCGCCCTTCTTAACCAGTACTTTACTGTCTCTGATAGTCTGAACAGTGTAAACGTTCTTAGCTTTGCCAATGTTTACCCAATCCTCAACCTGATCTGCGAGAGCAATTACTTTGCCGTTGCTATCCTTCTTATCCCAATCAACGTTACCGAAGTATACCTTATCAGCATCCTTAGCAGCTGTTACAGCACCGCCGTAAAGAACTTCGCCGTCACGTGTATCTGCAGCATCACCGGCAGTTTTCTGCTCAACATAAGTTGCACCGATTGCATCGTTACGAACATCTTCATCCATCTTCCAAAGAACTGTGATACCGGAAATCTTGCCTGCGCTGTTAGTCTTAATTCTAACAATATCACCTGCTGTCAACTCTTTTGCCTCTACATCGTCATCATCAGTTACAATGTCAACATCATCGATTGTGTCAACATCTTTTACCTCAGTACCGTCTACAATGTAAGAGAGCGTCACGATTTCGTTATTATTCTCGTCATTACCTGTAGCAGCTGATGTGATAACCGCAAGGCTTGTGGACTTGCTTGATGTGTTGGTGTTACCCTCGATTACAACAATGTTGTTATCGTCAGTCTTGTCATCTGCATAGAAAGCAAGAACTTTATATTTGTTGTTATCCGAGAGGTCAGCCGGTGTACCAATCGAGCATTTATCCGAATCAGTCAAGCTAATGAAGAACACCTTTGAATCCTTGTCAATGTACTTGCCAAGTCTGTAGTTGTCAGCGTCATATGTCTCCATTGAACCATCTGGGTATGTCGCACCTGTTACAAAGCTATCATTGTAGTCAGCAAGCGTTATTGTCTTAATATTGTTGCTTGAATTCTTTGTATACTTAACAACCTTTTTCTTCAAATCTGTTACTTTGATTTTAGCACCTTCAGCTGCAAAGTCATTTGCATCAACATCAGCCTTTTTAATGCTGGAAGTCTTGAAAGTATCCTTCTTCTCGTTCGCAAGATTTACATTAACAGTAGAAGCAAACTTCATGAGTTCTGCGCCGTTAGCTGTAATCATCTTAACCTGAACTTCATTATCCATATTGTTGTCTGTTACAAGTGTGTCATATACATAACCGTATGTGCCTGCAACACCTGTAGCAACTGAAGAATCCTCGCTGAATGCAGCGATCTTACCATACTTGTCGATGTAGAAGATACCTGCATCGTTTACAGAAAGACCCTTTGTCTTGTAGCTGCCCTCTGCAACATCATAGAACTTACCGTCAATCTTGTAAGCCTTGTTTGTAGCAGATGTCTTTGAAGACTTATCAGATGTGATCTGGCCAGTTACCGGGTTAGAGATAACCTCAACCTTGATGTAACCCTTGTTGTCAGCGTTAGGAGCAACGATTGAAAGAACATCCCATTCCTTAAGATCGGTGTAAGCGATAGCCTTGCCGTCCTTTACGATGTCAATAACCGTGTCCGTAGCGTCCTCTTCAACATCAAGACTTGTAATATCACCATCCGGAAGCTTAGCCTGCTCTTTGAAGGAGATAGTTTCGTCACCGATTTCGTCTACAACAGCTGTAGCCGCAACCTCAACCATTACTACATCGTAGCCTGTCTTACCGTCGTTATCGATAAGTGTTACAAGACCGCCCTTCATGCTCTTGCCGTTCGGCTCAACAACCATGCCTGCACCAAAGATATCATCGATATCTTTCGAAGCGCCGTTAAGTGTTATATCATAGTTTGAAGCAAGCTGCTTTTTGATGCTTGAAGAATCAGTCGAATTCTTGAAGTACTTGATATAAGTTGTTGTTGTGCTGCCTGAAGTTGACTCCTCAACTACGTCAAACTGATCAAGAGTAAATGTTACGATGTCGTTCTTTGTGCCGTCAGCAGCGATAGAAATTACTTCGTACTCGTTGTCATCGTTCTCTCTTACGTAGAGGATAACAGCCATACCGAGGTAATCCTCAGCGTCAGACTTAGCTACGAGGAATGTGTCCTCACCTGTGTAGTCACCGTCGCTGTCAAACTGGAAGTCCTTGTTGTTTGTATCATAGTTACCTGTTACAGCAACCTTGATTTTAGCAGCCTCATCATTATTGATTTCCTTGGTGCCTTTAAGGTTTGCAACAGAAGACTCTTTGATAACGCCCTTCAGCTTAACAACGTCAAGATTCTCACTCATGAGAGTCTTGTATGAGTTGTTGTCTTTGCCGTCGTAAATTGTGTACTCAACAGAACCGTCTGTGCTCCACTTTGACTGACCCATGATAGGTGTGTCAATAGCGTTAGCAAGGAGCTGTGCGATTGTACCGCGGTTAGCGCCTGTGCCTGTTACAGCATTTGAAACGCCCTTTGTTACGCCGTAGAACTGAGCAGCAGCGAGGTAACCTGTCGGATAACCGCCGTTGTTCATAGCGTACGGTGTGTAACCGAGTGTAGCCATGATCATCTTAACAGCTTCTTCGTACTTAACCGCATCATCCGGACCGAATGTGCCGTCGCCGTAACCGTTGATTATGCCCTGGCCGTTAGCCTGTGCAACATAACCCGAAGCCCAGTAAGTTGAAGGAACATCGGTAAATACTGTGTTAGCATTTGCCTTTGCTGTTTCTTCGTAGCCCTGGATTCTTGCAATCAGAGCAGCCATTTCCGCTCTTGTTACAGTCTCCTCCGGCTTGTATGTGCCGTCTTCGTAGCCTGTAACGATACCCAATTTGCTTAATGATTCAACCGCTTCATAGTAAGCGCTGCTTTCGGTAACGTCTGTGTATGCTTCAGCAAATGAAACAACAGAAACAGAAGTGATAACGAGAGCCAAAGTGCAAACTAAAGCGATCACCTTTTTGAGATTTAACATTCTCAAATCCTCCTTAAATATAATAATTTTAATTTTTTTTCAAAAAATTATGAAAAAATGTTTGGTCTGTTCAAAGACCTCTCACAGCCATAACGGGATAGTATATCCTATCTTTGACTATGATGATTATATCACTAAATCCCGTCATATGTCAACATGAATTCAAAAATGTAACACTTTTGTAATACTTTTTAAACTCTTTTGTCAAATGCGGGACAGGATATCGAATTTTGTTTGTTAAGTTTGTATGCTTTATACCGTTTTGCCGCGTTTTTTTACGGCATTTTAACCTATTTGCTTTCCTTGTTTTCCAGTGACTTTTTTACAAAGTCTCGGAACAGCGGATGAGGTCTGTTCGGTCGGGTTTTAAATTCCGGATGGAACTGAACTCCGACAAACCACGGATGCTCCTTTATCTCAACAATTTCTATCAGTCTGCCGTCCGGAGACTGACCCGCAAGCGTGAGTCCGCTTGCCGTAAGCTTATCTCTGTAGGCATTGTTAAATTCGTATCTGTGTCTGTGACGTTCGGAAATCTCCGCCGTGCCGTATGCCGCATAGGAATTTGTACCCTCCGCAATAACGCACGGGAACGCGCCCAGACGCATTGTACCGCCCATTTTGTCCACGTCTTTCTGCTCCGGCATCAAATCGATTACCGGGTACGGAGTGTCGGGACTAAGCTCGGAGCTGTGCGCGCCCGGCAGACCCGCAACATTCCTTGCATATTCGACAACCGCGAGCTGCATTCCGAGACAGATTCCGAGGAACGGAATTTTGTTCTCTCTCGCATAGCGCACCGCCTGGATTTTGCCTTCTATGCCTCTGTCGCCGAAGCCGCCCGGAACAAGTATTCCGTCCGCGTCATGAAGAAGTGCGTCCGCATTTTCCTCCGTCACGGTTTCCGCGTCAATCCAGTCTATATCAATATCCGCGCCGCACTCAAAGCCGCCGTGCCGCAGAGCCTCCGCAACGCTCAGATATGCGTCATGGAGCGCGACATACTTGCCGACAAGTGCGATTTTTACGGTATGCTTAAGGCTCTTTACCTTATCCACAAGACCCTTCCACTCGGTCAAATCCGGCTTGGGGCAGTCGATTCCGAGACGTTTTACAACCTTCTCCGAAATGTCCTGTGCCTCCAGCATAAGCGGAACATCGTATATCGTGTCAACATTCTGATTCTGAATTACGTTGCCCGGAGCAACATTACAGAACAGGCTGATTTTGTTTTTCAGGTCATCGTCCATAGGCATCTCGCTGCGGCAGACAACCATGTCCGGCTGAATACCGAGACCGAGCAATTCCTTTACGCTGTGCTGGGTCGGCTTTGTTTTAAGCTCGCCCGACGAGCGCAGATACGGAACGAGAGTAACATGGATATACATACTGTTTTCCTTGCCCACATCGCCCGCAACCTGGCGGATTGCCTCGATAAACGGCTGACTTTCTATATCGCCGACCGTACCGCCGATTTCGGTAATAACCACATCGGTGTTGCCCTCCAGACCCACCTGGAAGATTTTTTCCTTTATTTCATTGGTGATATGCGGGATAACCTGCACGGTGCCGCCCAGATAATCGCCGCGGCGTTCCTTTGCAATAACCGACCAATAGAGCTTACCCGTTGTGAAGTTGCTGTTTTTGGTCAGATTTTCGTCGATGAATCTCTCATAGTGTCCCAAGTCGAGATCCGTCTCCGCGCCGTCGTCCGTAACATACACCTCGCCGTGCTGGTAAGGGCTCATAGTGCCCGGATCGATATTCAGGTACGGGTCAAATTTCTGAATCGTGACGCGCAGACCTCTCGCCTTCAAGAGACGACCGAGAGACGCCGCGGTTATACCCTTGCCGATTCCCGAAACAACACCGCCCGTAACAAAAATATATTTTACAGCCACCTTATAACCCCCTCGCATCTTATTTTTTGACATAATACGTCATATATTGTAATACCTCTTGCGGTCAATGTCAAGTGTTTTTTTTAATTTCGTTAAAATTTATTGAAATTTGTCGGTTTGCGCTCACTCTTGACACATATTGCCGAACATGATATACTTTTTTTAGAATAAATTTTTTAAGTAAAATTTGAAAATCTACATACATTCGGAGCAGTTTTGACACGGAAGGCGATGATTTAATGAGTAAAATGAACGATGCTTTTCTTGAAGAATTTAAGCGCGTTGACAAGCTGTGCCGCGAAATTTACGATGATGACCGCGGCATTTCAAGCTATATTGATGATATGAAAGCCGTACCCGGCTATGAAAGCTCGAAAATTCCGAAATGGGATGAAACCCTCAGTAATCTGAAGCGGCTCAGGCACATACGCACGCAGCTCGCGCATGAAGTCGGAACGATGGACGCCGAGATGTGCGACCGCCGCGATATAGACTGGCTGAAGGCTTTTCGCCAAAGCATTCTTGACACAAGCGACCCTGTTGCCGTGCTGACCCGAAAGAGCGCCACGCAAAGACCGCCGCGGAGGACTGCCCCTGCATATCGGCAGCCGTACTCCGGTTATGTACGCCAAACGCCGTATTCCGATTCCGAAAACAAGCCGCGCCGTTCCGTGTTCAGTACGCGATTTTGGATTTTTATCATTATAATGATTGCGATTTTTATTGCCGTAATAGTCATAAACCATACTCATATTTTCATATAATCGCGCGGGCGGCCCGGAAATATCCGAGCCGCCCGCTTTCTAT
>URZD01000110.1 GCA_900552305.1 uncultured Eubacteriales bacterium | reverse complement strand
CATGAAAACCTGCTTATACTCGGAAATGCGGGGACGGGAAAGACGTTTGTCACAAGCTGCATTGCAAACCGCGCTCTGGAGCGGGGCAAAACTGTGTATTATCAGACGGCGTTCAGACTGTTTGACATATTTGAGCGGGCGAAGTTCGGAAAGGAGGATGCCGAGGAGGCGGAGGAGGTTGTGCGCTATGTCTACGATGTGGATTTGCTGATAATAGACGACCTCGGCACCGAGTTTGTGACCCAGTTTACAACCGCTGCGTTCTTTGACGTGATAAATTCGCGCATTATTTCGGGAAAGAGTACGATTATTTCCTCCAATCTGGATTTTGAAAAACTGTCGGAAATTTACAGTCAAAGAATAACTTCCAGATTTATGGGAGATTATACTATTGTACAGACTGTGGGGCGTGATTTGCGGGCGGTCATAAAGCGGAGAAACAAGCGCTGAGAAAATATTGGATTAAATTCCAAAGTTTATATACTTTGGATATTGACAATTTGTTTTACATGGTATAAGATAGAAGAATAGAAGGATATATAAAACTAAGGTTTTTTCACATACGGCAAAAATAATAACAAGGATAGGTGAAAGGTTTATGTTCGGACAGGATATAGGAATAGATTTGGGAACTGCATCCGTATTGGTGTATATAAAAGGAAAGGGGATTGTGGCAAAGGAGCCATCGGTTGTTGCGGTTGACAAGAACACAAACAAGCTCCATGCGGTCGGCGAGGAGGCGCAGAGAATGCTCGGAAGAACGCCGGGCAATATTGTTGCGATCCGTCCGCTGAGGGACGGCGTAATTTCCGACTATAACACAACGGAGCGAATGATTAAATACTTTTTGAATAAGGTTACCAAAAAGGGTATTTTTAAGCCAAGGGTAATTATCTGTGTTCCGAGCGGAGTTACAGAGGTAGAGGAGCGCGCGGTTGTTGACGCGGGAATCCAGGCGGGCGCGAGCAAGGTACATCTTATCGAGGAGCCTTTGGCGGCGGCTATCGGCGTCGGAATCGATATTTCGCAGCCGTACGGCTCGATGATTGTCGATATGGGCGGCGGCACAAGCGATGTTGCCGTTATTTCGCTCGGCGGAATAGTAACAAGCGAGTCGATAAAGATTGCGGGTGACAAGTTTGACGAGGCAATAGTAAGATATGTAAGAAAAAAATATAACATCCTTATCGGCGAGAGAACAGCTGAGGATTTGAAAATCAAAATCGGCTGCGTATACAAGCGTGATGATAATCCGACAATGGATATAAGGGGCAGAAGCCTTGTTTCGGGACTTCCGAAAACTATTACACTTGCGGCGGACGAGATTTTGGAGGCTCTTGCAGAGCCGTCGGCAAGCATTGTCGAGGCGGTAAAGTCGGTACTGGAAAAGACTCCGCCGGAGCTTATCGGCGACATAAGCACAAGAGGTATCGTACTGACGGGCGGCGGCGCATTGGTTTACGGTATGGATAAGCTTATAGAGAGCGAAACCGGAATCAAAACCGTTGTTGCGGATGATGCGGAATCCTGCGTTGCACTCGGTACGGGCAAGGCGCTTGATAATATTTCGATATTGCAGAGCTATAACCCGACAACAAGAAGAAACTAAATCAGAGATTTAAAAGTACAATACTTAAAGTATTGTTAGCAGCAAAAGCTATAACAGCTGCCCCCGCCGATTTTACGGCGGGGGCGTTTGTGTGCGCGCGGAAAAATGCCGCTCGGCTGCGTTGAACGCATTTTTATGATAAATAAAAGAAATGGCTATATCAAAACGAATTGTTTTGATATAGCCATTTTTGAGGGTGTCAGGAAAATAGTGCAGAATGGACAAACTGAGCAAAAGCAAGGATTTACTTGCTTTTGGTTACCCAAAGGCGTTCGTCGCAACTCGCGTTATATCCCGGAATTTTCAGCATAGATGAAAACATTCGTCTTTATGCGGTTTTACCTCATTCGTCAAAAGATGTGTTTTTGCTTTAGCGGTCTGTGCATTTTGCTACACCCTTGAGGGAGAGAAGGGCTAAAATTATATATAATATACGCCCATTGCGAATAAACAAATACGGTTTGCGGCAGCTTGCCGCGATAAACCGAAGTATTAGTCCAATTCTACTTTGCCGAGCATATCGCCAATCTTTTTCAGACAGCTGCGGCACATAATTTTGTCCTCAAATCTTATTGTGTCCGTAGCCTCACCGCAGAAAATACAGGACGGCTCATATTTGCGCAGTACGATGTTGTTTCCGTCAACAAAAATCTCCAGCGAATCTTTTGGTGCAATGTGCAGGGTCTTGCATAATTCCTTAGGAATTACAATCCTGTCAAGATTATCAACGTTTCTGACTATACCAGTAGATTTCATCTTTTGTACCTCCTTTAATAATTTATACATATGATAGCATAATTGTAAAAAAAAGTCAATAATTTTAATAAAAAAAGTTAAAAAGTCATAAAGAATTTATTTTTGACGTTAAAATTTCGATAAAAGCTGATGTTTTTAGGTAACTTTTTTTGTCGTATTGTATTTGAAAATCTTTAGTAAAATACTGTCTATCCAAATAACCGTTTTTACCAATATCTCC
The DNA here is from genome assembly GCA_900552305.1 of uncultured Eubacteriales bacterium. Lineage (GTDB taxonomy): Bacteria > Bacillota > Clostridia > Monoglobales > Monoglobaceae > UMGS1494. Next base: position 4,637 of record URZD01000110.1, on the reverse strand, counting down.
AAAATCAACAATTTAATTATATGCAACGGCGAAACGGTATAATGCTCAAAAAATAATTTAGTTTTTTTACGAATATACATTGCCGGCTGTCCAAACTTTTGACTGTTATTTGGCATAATTTCTCGCATTTATGCTGATAGAGGTCCTATAAAACAATTCTGACGGTATTTTACAATCATAATAATCTCCATTCCGCCGCCCTGCATCGGCACAAATAGTAATGAATATCTCTTATCGGCAGGGTAAGGAATGATAAGAGATTATTAACGCCCATGTGCGTTTCCGAGCGTAGTGAGGAAAATTTCGCACGGGCAATTTAATCCTGCCGGAGGCTAACGTGAAAGAAACTTTCACGTTATATTCCAAGCGACATTTTTACCTTATAAAATCTGATAGTTTATAAGAAGCAACTATTGTTAAAACAAATCGCCGAAATCACGCCTGAAATCATCGGCGTTGTCGTCATCAATCTCCGAATCCGCATTTTCCGCGCTGTCTGCCGCAGAGTCCGAAAAATCGTCGGAATAATTGAGCGGCTCATCGCTTTCGCCATGTATGAGGTCAACGTCAACGGTACTGTAGTCGGAGCCGTCATCAATGCAGCGTCCGCAGTTGTCGCATTTTTTGCTTGGGTCAAGGTCGCAAAGCTCACATTCGCCGCAGCCGTTACAGGCGCGGTCATAAAGTACACATTGCTTGTTTTCTTTGTTCATATTGAAAATCCTTTCTAAAATAAGCTGACAAGGGATGTAAAAAGTCTTTCGGTTGCCGAAAAGTCTTTTTACATCCCAAAAACCTCCTAAAGTACGGCGCAGATTAAGCGCGCGGCATCCTTTATATCGGATTTGTACGCACTCTCAAAGGCGCAGTCTTTGTACTCAATCGGAACGCAAAGACTGCAAAGCGCGGCGCTGTTCCCCGCAAGGCAAAAGCTTTCAAGGTACAGATTATCCTCTGCGGCAAAAAGCTCATGTTTTATGGCAAAGCGCCCGGCGGCATCGGAAATGCCGCGGCGCAGCTCCGGCGAGGATACGTTGCCCTTGTCGCGGACGGCTATGCCGCAGCCGCAGCCGGGCTTAAAGCTGCCCGCCGCGCCGCAGGCGGAAACGGAAATAATTTCGTCAAAATCGTTCACGGCAAAAAATGCACGGATTCCGCGACCGCCGAGCAGCTTTTGCGCGGTAAATACAAAATAAATATCATTGTCACTTTTCGGAAGGTCACACGCGGCAGTGAGCGCGGCAAGGAGCGCGGCACGCGGCGCAAGACCGTGAGAGTAAATTTTTTCGTCCGTTTCACAGTATTCCGAATCGACCGCGCCGATGTCGCTGACCGAAACGCTGCCGCCGCAGACCTCGATATACAGGTCGGAAACCTTTGTGTCCTCTGAAGTTTTTGAATCGCTGCGGACAAAGCCGAAGCAGCCGTTTGCGAAACGGATTTTCTTTCCGATAAGAGCCGCCGCGGTCAGACCTCCGAACACGGTGAAGAACGCCTTTTTGTCGGAAACCGACACAACCATGATTCCCGGCGTGTCAATTCCGCACTCAACGCATATTTTTTTGCCACTGCCGCTTTTGTGCGCGATAAGGTTGCCGAAGGTGTCGGTGTATACCTCGTCAAAGAGGGGCGAAAGCCGCTCGGTGAGAATCGAACGCATTTTGTCATCCGCGCCGCTCGGCGAGAATACGGTACATATTTCTTTAAACATTTATATCAAATCCTTTCCAAAGTCATTCAGAAACGCTTTTACAATATCCCCGCAGGATTCAAAGTCGCCGCGGCTCATAACGCAGACGGGGGAGTGGATATATCTGCACGGAACAGATATGGACGCGGTTTTTATTCCGCCGTTTGAGACGTAAAGCGCGCCCGCGTCATTTCCGCCGGCTGCCGCCGCCTTGTACTGGTGCTTTATGCCGTGCCGTTTTGCGGTTTTCACAAGTGCGGAAACAAGCTCGCCTTCCGCACGGCTGGCAGAGTCGATAACCGAGATTGCCGCGCCGTTACCGCTCTTTGTAACGCGGAGGTTTTCCGGGGTCGCGGTCATGTCGCTGCAGGTTGTACCCTCTATTACAACGGCAAAATCGGGGTTGATTCCGTGTGCCGCAATCCGCGCGCCGCGCAGACCGACCTCCTCCTGTACTGTGAACGCGCAGTAGAGGTTTACCGGGTGTTCGGATTTCAGAATATCAATCATGATGCAGCAGCCGACGCGGTCGTCAAGCGCCTTTGCCTTTATCATGCTGCCGAATTCGACATAATCGCTCGAAAAGCCGAAGCAGTCGCCGGGCGTTATATAACGCTCCGCGTCAGCCTTGTCCGCGGCTCCGATGTCGATGTGGAGCATATCGAGCGTGACAGGCTTTTCGCGCTCCGCCTTGGCGGTAAGGTGAATTGCCTTCAGCGCAATAACGCCGCTTATGCTGCCGTTTGTCACCCTCTGCGAAACGAGAATTTTCGGGTCGATACCGCCGACCGAATCAAATTTTAAGTAGCCGTCGTCGGTAATTCCCGTCACGATAAAGCCGACCTCGTCCATGTGTGCGGACAGAAGCACGGTTTTTTCCGTAGGCACGGACGCTTTTTTGAATGCGATAAGGTTGCCCATGCTGTCTGTACGCAGAGATGTGCAAAAGTCCTTGATTTCGTTTTCGATAAAGCTGCGGACGGCGCTCTCGTTACCCGATACGCCGAGCAGCTCGGTAAGCTCTTTAAGCAAGGTCAACACCTCCCGTCACAATTTTTTCAAGCAGCAGTCCGACCGCCGCTATATCATTTGTGTCAATTACCTCAACCGTTGTGTGCATATACCTGAGCGGTATAGAGATAAGCGCACACGGAATACCGCCGCGAGAAATCTGGAACGCCCATGCGTTTGTGCCGGAGCAGCCGGCGGCAACCTCTATTGCGTACGGAATTTCGGATTCCTTTGCAAGACCGATTATGCGGTCGGTTATATCACCGCGCAGATTCGGACCGCGGCAGATGACCGCGCCGCAGCCGAGCGGGAACGAGGTAAAGTTTTTGGGCGAATCGTGGGTTGTGCCGTGCGTAACATCAATAACCACGGCAAGGTCGGGAACAGTGTCAAAATTCGCGGAGTACGCGCCGTGCAGACCAAGCTCCTCGCCCGAGGTAAAGCTGATAAGCAGATTATACGGCAGCTCCGCGTCCGAAACCTTTTCAAGAAGCGTTAAAACCGCGGCGATTCCCGCGCGGTTGTCAAGCGCCGCGGAGCAGGCGCGGCTGCCGAGCAGCGGCGTGTACTCCGACCTCAGAAGGATGGGGTCACCGACTCCGATAAGCTCGCGTGCGGCAGAGCTGTCAAGTCCGGTATCAATCAGCAGATCACGGATGTGCAGACCCTCGGTTTCCGACTTGTCGGTTTTCTTTATAAGGTGCGGCGGCTTTGCGCCGATAACGCCGTAAACGCGGCTTTTGCCGAGAATGTAAACCTCCGACGCGGGGAGGATGCGCTCGTCCACTCCGCCAAGGGCGGTGAACGAAACGAAGCCGTTTTCGTCAACCTCCTTGACCATAAGTCCTATGCGGTCAAGGTGCGCGTCAAGCATAACTGTTTTTGCGTTTGGGGAGGAGCTGCGTTTAAGTCCGAAAACGCTGCCGCTTCTGTCGGCATAAACCTCGCCGCAATATTCGGAGAGCATTGCGCGGAGCGACTTTGAAAAATCGGTTTCAAATCCCGAAATCCCCGCCTCACGCGTGAGTTTGTTTAAAAGTCCGTTAATATCCATAAGCTGTAGACCTGCCTGTTTGTATTTTGATTTATGCAAATAATATTTGCATACCGTATGGAAAATTATACACCAATAATGCCATAATGTCAAATACCGTGCGGCTAAACATTAAATTTCGACAAGATTTAACATAAATTTAACATTTGCGGGGTTTTGGATTTAACATAAATGTGAAATAATTTTAAAGAATTGATTTATTTTGGGAGGAAATTATGGACATATTTTCGGTTTTGGCATTGTGCGGAGGCATAGCGGTTTTTCTTTACGGCATGACGCTTATGGGCGAGAGCCTTGAAAAGAGTGCGGGGAGCAGCCTTAAAGGATTTCTCGAGAAGGTGACAAGCAATCCGTTCAAGGCGGTATTGCTGGGACTTTGTGTGACAAGTATCATTCAAAGCTCGACGGCGACAACGGTAATGGTTGTCGGTTTTGTCAATTCGGGTATAATGGAGCTGTCGCAGTCAATCGGCGTCATCATGGGCGCGAACATAGGCACAACGGTTACGGCATGGCTGCTCAGCCTTACGGGAATCGAAAGCGGAAACCCGTTTATACAGATGCTTAATGCGAAAAACCTTGCGTATATAGTATCGGTTGTCGGAATTGTGATGTTTATGATGAGCAGCAATTCACGGAAAAAGGATATAGGCTCGATTTTTATCGGCTTTTCGCTTGTAATCATCGGAATGGAGCTGATGAGCGACTCTGTTGCGCCGCTTGCCGAGGTTCCTGAGTTTACCAACATTCTTACGTTGTTTACAAACCCGATTTTGGGCATACTTATGGGCGCGGTGCTGACGGCGGTGGTTCAAAGCTCGTCCGCGTCAATCGGAATTATGCAGGCTATTGCCGCGACGGGAAGTCTATCGTATGCGGCGG
>URZD01000109.1 GCA_900552305.1 uncultured Eubacteriales bacterium | reverse complement strand
GAAAACGGAAATCCGTCTCTCAAAATCGGAGTTCGGATTACTCCCTTTCGGTTAAAGAAAGAAAAATGCTTTAATTCATCGAAAAGTCGCTGCGATTGGCAGCCGAGTGCAGAGCTGCCGTATTATGGGATGGGGATATTATGCTTATAACTGTTTTCAGCGTTTTTTGTGCGGCGGCGGCTTTTGTGGCGTTTAACCGCAAAAATCGTTTTGCTTATCTTATAGCGATTCAATATGGACTTATCGCGCTTTTGGTATTTGTGGGTATGCTTTATATATCAAAGGTTGGGCAGTATGCGTTTCCGCTGCGGCGCGACTATGATATTTACAGACTGCTGTACAGGGTTAGGATGGGAATAAACGCAATATCGCGCATATACAATCTTTTGTTTGCGTTGGTGTTTATTATGTGCGTTATGTGTACGCGGTTTGCAAGCAGAATGAGTACCGTAAAAACGGCCGTTCTGTGTTTGCCGGCGCTGCTGTTTGTGATATGGACGGATTCGGATACGCAGCTGCGGCTTTATATTATGGCAAATTCGGCAAATGCTTCGGGTACGGTTAGACTTTTATATGAAAAGGGAAACAGAATTTTTGAATGGATTGCGGTTGCCTATCTTCTTTTGCCTGTTGCGGCGTCGGTTGCCGCGGCGATAAAGACAAGGATATATGTGAAGCGTAAGGACTTGCTGACCTACAGCTTTTGCTTTTGCGTAACAGGACTGCTGATTGTCTATCTGTTTATTGCGGGAGTTTTCCGCGTTATCTGGTTTAAAAATGTCAACGTGTCAAAAATGCCGTTGGCGCCGGTAAGAATAAACGGTTATCTTGATTCGGTAATTGTGATAGTGTTTGTTATTGCGATTCTTGTCGGGATTTTTGCGTATTTCAGACCGTACAATATTTTCCGCGACGCGCACCCGCAATATCAGGTGACAAAACGCCTGTATAATAACCTTAATATGCTTTTGCACGTTTACAAAAATGTTTTTCTGATAATCGGTCAGCAGATGAACCTGATAAAAAAAGGCTTGGAAATAAACGATTTAAATATGATAGACAGAGTTTCGGATTTGAGCCTTGAAACGGTTGAGGAATATATGGAGCTTAATACAAAGCTTCTTAGGCTTATGAAGAATAATGTCGGAGCGTGTGAGACTGTGAATATTGCCGATTGTGTTTGGAGGGCGATTGAATTTACCGATGCGGAAAGCAAGGCGGAGCTTAATGTTGATTTTGGCTGCGGCGATATTGCGGTGTGGGGAGTTTCGGGATACATTACAGAGGTTTTTGTCAATATAATTATGAATGCCGTTGACGCTACGCGCGATACGGGAAGAAAACCCGCAATCGGAATCTCGGTAATTTCGGAAAACGATTGCTGCATGGTTGAGGTTTCGGATAACGGCGGCGGGATTGCAAAAAGCGAACTGAAGAAGATTTTTGAGCCGTTTTATACAACTAAAAAAGCGAACGGCAGCGGCTTGGGATTATACTATGTCAAGACAATTATCCGCAAGCATAACGGAGATATAAGAGTGTTGAGTAAGGTGGGGAAATACACAAAAATGCAGATGTTTTTCCCTGTGATTAACAGGTAGGAGATGTTTTTTGTGAAAAAGCTTAGAGTAGCCGTGTGTGACGATCAGACACAAATATGCGAAAATTACAAGATATACATAAGCATGAGAGAGGATATGACCTGTGTTGGAGTTGCCAACGATTCGCAGTCATGTATTGAGCTTGTCAGGAATACAAAGCCTGATATTCTGCTCCTTGATATACAAATGGAAACGGACATATCGGGACTTACCATACTGCCGCAGCTTGCAAAGGCGTCTCCGAAAACCAAAATCGTAATGATAAGCGGTCATGACAACAGCGAATACATTTTTTTGGCGCTTGTAAACGGCGCAAGCGGATATGTTATAAAGGATGTAATGCTTGATAAAATGTTTGATAGGATATATAATATCTATACAAACAATTACAGCGGCGATGAGATAATGGGGAAATTTGTCAGCGAGGCAAAAAACCTTTATAACGCGCGTTCAAGCCTGTTTTACGTCATTAGTCAGATGGTAAAGCTGTCAAGGTCGGAATACGATGTTTTGCGGGATATTTATAACGGAATGACCTACCGCGAAATAGCGCATCGGCGTTATGTGGAGGAGGGGACGATAAAAACCCTTGCGTCACGGATTATTAAAAAGTTTGAGGTAAGCTCCATGAAGGAGGTCGTTTCGTTTTTGAAAGAGATTCGTTTTTTTGATAATTTTTAAAGGGCAAATTTATAGAACGGTATGGCAAAAAAGTCCGCGAAAGCGGGCTTTTTTTGCGTGTTTGGGGGTAAATGGTTTACAAACAATCTACTTCCAATTTGCGCAAGAATGGCTTATAATTAAATCAAGATAATATGGAGGCGAGAGATATGAAAAGGGCAGTAATAGCAGTTCTGATTTTGGCGTTTTCAATACCGTGGACTGTCGCGGCGGAGGGCGGGGGCGAAAGATTTGCAGAGGCGTCGCTTATGCTTTCCGATATTGCCGCACCGTTGCGGGCGATACAAACGGTAAAAAGCCAATACCGCCATAACGGCAATGGAAACAAGGCGGTTCATTATTACGGATATGTGCGGCGTCCGATAAGCGCGGAGGGTATCGGCCCCGATAAATGCTATCCGTATATGTGCTACGGAACGGGCGAAGAAATAACCGTTGCGGGCGACAATATGCTGACGTTTGATTTTAATCCGCAGGATGGCGGCATAAAGGAAAACGACTGTATCTATTTTTCGTTTTATTACAGGTCGGCTGCAAGGTTTGCGGACAGTGCGGCTAACGATTATGAAGGGACGGCGCAAAGTCCCGAAATACGGTTTAACAACAACGAGCTTAAAATGAATGAGCTGTGCAGCGGAAACAGTTCTCTGTCGGAGTTTGTTCCAGACGGAAAATGGCGCCGAGTTGAATATTATCTGCCGCTGACTGCGGAGGTTTACAATGATATTCTTGGCGGAGACGTGAGCGTTCTCAGTTTTCGGATTTCGTTTTTAAAGCTGAATTGCGCGGCGTACATAGAGCTTGGCGGAATGCGCTGCGGAACGATGCGTCTTTCGGGGAAGCAGACGATAACGAACAAAAAGGCGTATACATACCTTGGCGAGCTTTTGCAGGCGGGAAAACTGCGCAGCCTGAAAATTGACGGAGAGAGTGTTGCGTTAAAGGACGGGGTATATGAATACACGGTGGATCCGAGCGGTGCAGAGCCTGAAATAGAGGCGGAAAATGTAGGATATGTGAAAAAAGCGCCTGAGATTATAAAGAAAAAGGAAACGAAATATGAAGTCAAGGCGTATTCCGCGAATTATGACGAGCTTATTTCAGAGCCGGAGCCGTATACATACATGAAATGCGTTGACGAAAACGGAAATTTTGACGAAAACGGTACGGAAACCGCATATACCGTTGAAAATGCGGAGCAATACAGTATCTATACGGTACGCCTGAATATGAAGGCGGCACAGGCTGTTCTGACTGTGAACGGTAAAGAAACAACGGACATAAGCGGCTGCGGCGCGGGCGATATAATAAATATCGGGCAAAGTATAAGAAATATTGACGCTGAAGATAAGACGTATATAACGCTTTTGATATTTTACCAAGACGGTACGGTAACGGATGTTGTTACTTTTAAAACCGATATTTTAAAGGATGAAAGCGGAAAGGACAGCGTATTTACGTTTGTACTCGGTGACGGCGATTACAGCGGAGGAAGTGTTGACTGTCTTGTCATAGACACCTCAACCTTTGCGGATGTTCTAAGATAAGCGCCGACAGGAAACACAGGGCAAAACAAAAGCTATAGAGGAGCGATGGTTATGAATACTGTAAAGAAACTCAGAATAACGGCGGGGGCGCTTGCGTTTGTGCTGACCTCGGTATTTTGCGGAAACATTTGCACATTTGCGGCAGGGGATGCAAGCACGGTAACAATGGAGGAACTCCCCGAATCGGACTACTTTAACACAAAGGGCAGCTACCATGATAAGCAGGGGTATGAGGAATGGCTTAAAAAAGGTATTTCGAGTACGCGTGCCGATAAGGTATTGAACGGAAACTACGCATTTGTTGTAAACTGTGATTTTTACTGGAGCAAAGACCATAAGGAAAAGGCGGAAAAACCGGCGATATACAATGATGAGGAGCAGATTGTCATATCGGCGGAGGTGCTGAAAAAAACGCTGGGGATAAGCCTTAATAAGAAATATGTAACGCCCGAGGAGGCGGTAAGAGGCACAAAGTGGCAATGCTTTACCGACCCGCGCGGCTTTGTCATGTTCAGCAATGAGATTTCAAAATACATAAGCGTTGATACGGTCGATGACAACAATCCGCAGTACAGAAGCTACTATGATGTGGGCATAAGCATAGGAACAATAACGTGGCAGGACGTTACGCCCACTGCGGAGGATTGGCAGAAGGCGCGGCAGACGATTTTGGAGGAGCTTACGTTTATCCCGGGAACGGAGGATAAATACAAGGACTATATTGACGGGATAGTTACAGAGGGTAAGGAGCTTATGCAAAAGCTCGATACAGCGGAGGGGGCAAAGCTGCCTTTTAAGGACACAAGCCTTGTCAACTGCATAGGCAATACGAGAAACCTTGCCAGAGCCTATTATGTCATGAAGGCGACAAACAGAAACGATATTGACAGAGGAAAAATGAAAAATGCGATATTGAACTCTTTGGATATGCTTTTTGAAAACTATATCGGACAAAATGTTTCTCTGGATTCAAACTGGTTTTTAAACAGGATAACAATTCCGCAGATGTGCGCGCTGATAATGCTTTATATGCGCGACGAAATGCCGAAGGAAGATATAGACAAATACACGAACATTCTGTTTATAAGAACGGGCGACCCGGTTGTGGGGCATTATATTGTGCCGTATGAATATTTAACCTACGGCAGCTTTCCTAATGATGTAAACAATCCGTACACAACCTTTACAAACCTGTTCTGGTGCAGCCTTACGGTTATGGAGCTGTGCCTTGTTGCCGAGAATACGCCGAGAATGAACTACTGTCTGAGATACCTGTCACAGATGTTTGAATCGCCCGTAAACAGCGGTCACAGTACGCTGCCGTTTATTAAGGACGGATTTTATGAGGACGGCTCGTTCCTTTATCACCCCAATTTTGCATATAATATGGGCTACGGAAAGAGCTTGCTTGTCTGCTTTGCGGACGCTGTGAATGTGTTCTCCGGCACGGCTTTTGATTTAAAACAGATTTACGGCTATGACAAGTTTTACGATTGGATAGAGTACGGCTATCTGCCGTATATATATGCCAATAACTGCATGAAGCTTGTAATGGGCAGAGAAAATCCGTACGGCGGCGGCGCGGAGGCAAATTCGCCGATAAAGGCAATAATGCTGCTTGCGATAAACAGCGGGTCGGGCGCAGTGAAGGAAAAAATCGCAAAACAGCTGAAACCGCTTGTGGATGACGGATATAAGGCGCTTAAAACCGCAAAAAAATCCTCGACATATCCTAATTTTTATTATCCGCCGCTTAATGAAACAGTGGACGAATACCTTGAATATATACATAATATGCCCGCTGCGGAAACGGAGCCGTATAACCATGCGTATTATAATACGGACAGATTTGTACATAAGCGCAGCGACTATACCTTTATGCTGGCAATGTCCTCAGAGCGTGTGGCAAAGTTCGAGGCCATAAATGACGGCGGTTATTCCGACTGGTATACCTCGGACGGAATGACCTATGTTTTGAAGGGCGACGCACAGTATATTCAAAGATGGTGGGAATATGTGGACAAATACTGTCTGCCGGGGACAACGGTAGGCTCAAACGAAAGGCGCGTGGGAAGCGTAAACTTCTATACGAATGTTCCGGCAAACAACAGCTGGGCGGGCGGCGTTTCGGACGGAAAAATCGGGGTCGGCGGAATGAAATATCCGACAGTATCGAATAATCCGTCAAATGTTCAGGGGACAAAATCATACTTCATGCTTGACGATAAAATTGTATGTCTTGGCCGCGGTATTTCCGGGGGCAGCGGAGACGTTTATACAACGGTGGAAAACTATATATCCTATGAAAAGCCGAAGGAAGGCATGGGCGCGGAGCATGAGCGCGGATATGTAAAGGCTTATGTTGACGGCGCGGAGATACCGTATGAGTTTGATAAGGTATATGAATACAAAAATCCAAAATGGGCATGGATAGACGACAGGCGCGGATTTGTATTCCTCGGTGAAAACAATGTTACGGCAGAGCGGGCGTCAAAGTCAAAGCGTTTTTGCGGAAATGCGGGAACGGCGTACAACGAACAGGCAAAGGAATATCCGTTCCTTACGCTGAAAACGGAGCATGGTGAAAACCCTCAGAACGCAGGCTACGGATATGTGATACTGCCCGACAAAACTCTTGACGAAACAAAGGCATATGCGGAAAACCCGGGCTTTGAGGTAGTGGAGCAGAGCGAAACCATGCACGCAATAAGACTCAGCGACGGTACGGTTATGGCAAACATATTCAAAAGCGCGACGCTTGAAGGGTTCAGATTCATAACGCCGCGCGCGGTTATAATAAAGCCGGAGGACGGTGGCTGCAAAATGTATGTAAGCGACCCGACTCAAAAGCAAAAAAATATCAGAATTGCCGCATCGGAGGACATGAAGGTAACGGGAACATTTGTTACCTTTACAGACGGAATAATCTCGGTCGACGCAGCTGTGAACTATGGCAGAAGCTATGAGATAAGCTGCAAAAACGAAGGCGGCGCGGCAGGCGGCGACAGCAGCGGAATAAAAGTAAACAATATCGGAATTGTGATGAACTCCGCATATATGTCAACAAAGCTATTTGCAAGCGCAAATGACGGCGCGGCGCTGAAATACAAAATAAATTCAAAGCCGGAAACGGGTTATGCGTTTATTGACGGCGACAGGCTTTATTACTACGCTCCGACAGGCGGTATGAAGAATGATGAAAGCATTGTGATTGAAGCGTATGCCGACCAATGCAGAAAGGCATACTTTACCGTAAGTATAAGAACGGAGCGGAAAAATTAAAAGGAGAGGGGAGCGGACACACGGAATGAGAAGTTTCAATTTAAAAACAGGGATAGCGGCAGCGGTTGCTTCGGCGGTTGTATTAAGCTCGTTTTCGGCCTATGCCCCCGACGCCGTCC
>URZD01000108.1 GCA_900552305.1 uncultured Eubacteriales bacterium | reverse complement strand
CCTGCCGCGGGAGCGCAGCCATTCGCCGATTAGCCGCTCGCTTTCGCCGCTGCTGTAGATTTTTGCGGTGTCTATATGATTCCCGCCGTACTCGCGGTAAAGGTCGATAAGCCGAAAAACCCCGGATTTGTCAACCGTCTGACCGTAGTAGTCGGTACCGAGTACAGTTTTTGAACTTTTAAGTCCGCCTATATTTGTATATCGCATAATCAAAACGCTCCTTTAATACTGTCAGGTATTTTTTAAAAGTATAACATATCGGAGCGCTGATGTCAATTCGGCATAGAATGAAAAGGCGCCGCAGTATTTTGCCGCGACGCTTTTTCGAAAGAAAGGGGGTATTACTTTGTAGCGATTGAGTCGATAGAAGTGGTGGAGGGTGCAACCGTAACGGTCATACCCTTTACGCTTGTATCGTTGAGAAATTCCTTAAAGAAATCGAGCGGAACGAAGGTGCAGCCGTCGTTCACAGTGGTGCATACGGTGTTTTCAACCTTGCGGCTCATGTCTATTGCGCTGAGCTTGCCGTCAAAAACAACGTCCTTTGTGCCGTCATAGAGGGTTGCCTTCTGTATACTGCTGTCCTCTATTGTGATTGCGCCGCTCTTTTCGTCCCAGCCAACCTTGTAGCCGAGAGCCTCGCCGATTTTGCGGAGGGGTACCATAAGGGTGTTGCCCTCGTAATACGGCTTTTCGGTAATGTCAAGAGTTTTGTCGCCTACAACAAGCGTGAAGGAGGAGCCGTCCGCCGTGTCGGGGATGCTTACCGCAACAACCTTGTCGGTGTATGCCTGTGCCGGAATACTGAGCGTAACAATATCGTACCACGCAAGAATTTTTGAGCCGACTGTTATGTCCTGAAGCTTTACGATATTTTTCGTCATGTACGGCTTAACGCTTGCGTCTTTGCCTACGGTGAGGACGATGTCCTTCTCGTTGTCGTATACCGTAAGGTTTCCGTCATTGTCTGTTTCAACCTTGTTTACATTGATAAGGCTTACGCCGCCGCCCTTCTCAACATTTACGGCAATCATTGCCGCGCTTGTCTGCGGGGGAAGGCTTCTTGTCATTATCGACGAATACTCTACATAAATTCTGTCGCCTGCCTTCAGGTCGCTGAGGTTGAACGGAGCGGCAAGCTCGCTGTCGATAAGAACGGTTTCGTCCGAAATATTCAGCTGTATTTCCTGTCCGTCGTCTGTCTTTGCAACTATATAATCATCACCTGTTTCCGATATAACCATGCTTGCCTGCAAATTTGCGTTGTAGCTTTTGTTTATATCCTGCCGAGTGATGACAATATCCTCGCCTATTGTTGCATTTCCCGGCACTGCCGGAACGCTCTCCGCAAATGCAGCGGTGCTGAGTACCATAGCCGCCGTCAAAACCAAACCCAATGTCTTTTTCATACTAATCGTCATCCTTTCAAGTAATGTGTAATTTGTTTTTTCACCTATAATACTTTTTAAGACCCGAAAAGGTTGCAAAAATTTTAAAAATTTTTTTATTTTTTTCTTTTTGCCGCTTTTTTGCGGCATTTATGCGAAAATATTTGAATAAATGCGCGTTTTTCGGTTGCAAAATAAAGAAAAAAATGTTAAAATATAATGTACTTTTAATTAAGGGGGTCAGAATAATGATAACGCATGATGAGCTTAAGCTGCTCTGCGACCTTTCAAGGCTCTATATCTCCGATGATGAGCTGGAGTCATACGGAAAGGAAATGACGGATATAATTGAGCTTATGGACACCATAGGCGAATCGGATTTTGAATATGAAATGAAGGATATGTCAAACGCTGTTCCGTTTTCATCGCTCAGGGATGATAAGGTGACGGAGTTTGACAATATGGACGGTATTGTCGAAAACGGACCCGAGGTAATCGAGCATCGGTTTGTTGTACCCAAGGTAGTTGACTAAGGAGGCGCGAGGAGTTACATTATGATGAAAATTTCGGAACTGAGAAAAAAACTTGATGAAAAACAGGTCTCCGCGGTTGAGCTTACGCGCGAATACCTGAAAAAAATCGAAGATAACGCGGCTCTCGGCGCATTCAACACGGTCTGTGCGGAAAGAGCATTGGAGGACGCCGAAAGGGCGGACAAAAAAATTGCGGAGGGAGATGCCGCGCCGCTCACGGGTATTCCCCTGGCAATAAAGGACAATATCTGTACGCGCGGCGTGCGGACAACCTGTTCTTCAAAAATTCTGGAGAATTACGTACCGCCGTATAACGCTACGGTTATCGAAAAACTCAATGCGGAGGGCGCGGTAATGCTCGGCAAAACGTCAATGGACGAATTTGCGATGGGCGGCTCGTCACAGACCTCGGCAATAGAAAAACCGAAAAATCCGTTTGATACGGAGTGCGTACCCGGCGGCTCGTCGGGAGGAAGTGCGGCGGCTGTTGCGGCGGAGCTGTGTGCGGCGGCGCTCGGCTCTGACACGGGCGGCTCTATACGTCAGCCGGCGGCATTCTGCGGCATTACGGGAATGAAGCCTACCTACGGCACGGTTTCGCGTTACGGACTTGCGGCATTCGGCAGCTCGCTTGACCAGATAGGACCGCTTGCAAACTCTGCCGAGGACTGCGGAATTATACTGAACGCAATCAGCGGCGCGGATGTTCACGACCAGACCGCAAGAAAGCACAGCATAGACTTTAATTCGCTGATAGGCGAGGATATACGCGGTACAAAAATCGGTATTCCCAAGGAGTTTTTCGGCGAAGGTATCGATGCCGAGGTAAAGGACTCGGTTATGAAGGCGGCGGAATTTTATAAAAATCAGGGTGCGGAGCTGATTGACGTTTCCATGCCGTCGCTTAGGTTTGCGGTTTCGGCGTACTATCTGCTTGCGTGTGCGGAGGCAAGCTCCAATCTTTCGAGGTATGACGGCGTGAAGTACGGCTACCGTACCGAAAACCCCGAATCGTATGATGAGCTTATCAGAAAATCAAGGAGCGAAGGCTTCGGGCGTGAGGTAAAACGCAGAATCCTTCTCGGAACATACGCGCTTTCAAGCGGGTATTATGACGCATATTACAAAAAGGCTATGGCGGTAAGACAGCAGATAAAGCGCGAATATGACGCGATTTTTGATAAGTGCGACGTTATACTGACACCGACAACACCGACGGTTGCGTATAAGTGCAACGAAAATATAGACGACCCGGTAAAAATGTATCTTGCGGACATTTGTACGGTTACGGCAAATATCGGCGGTATTCCTTCAATTTCGGTTCCGTGCGTTGTAAACGGTAAAGGTATGCCGATAGGCTTTCGATTTCCGCAAACAGGTTTGACGATGCACGGGTGATTCAGCTTGCCGACTGCTTTGAAAGACAGCACAAGCGCCCGCAGGCAAATGTATAAGGAGGATTGACAGAAATGAATAAGACTTATGATACGGTTATCGGTCTGGAAATCCATGCCGAGCTTTCAACACAGACAAAGGTTTTCTGTACCTGCAGCGCTGAGTTCGGCGGCGACCCTAACACGCATATATGCCCCGTCTGCACAGGTCAGCCGGGCGCGCTGCCGATAATAAACCGCGCCGCCGTTGAGTATGCGGTGCGTGCGGGACTGGCGTTCGGCTGCGACATCAACCGTTATTCGCGGTTTGACAGAAAGAACTATTTTTACCCGGATTTGCCCAAGGCATATCAGATTTCACAGCTTGACCTTCCGCTTTGCATAAACGGCAAGGTGGAACTTTCGACAGGTACTACGGTAAGAATCAACCGCATACATTTGGAGGAGGACGCGGGCAAGCTGCTCCATGACGATTATCACGGACAGAGCTGGGCGGACTACAACCGCTGCAGCGTTCCGCTTATCGAGATTGTAACCGAGCCGGATATGAAATCGCCGGAGGAGGCTGCGGAGTTTGTGTCCAAGGTCGGACTTTACCTTAAATATCTTAATGTCTGCGACGCGAAGATGCAGGAAGGCTCAATCCGTGCGGACGTTAATATTTCGATAAAGGAGCAGGGCAGCGATGTCCTCGGCGAAAGAGCGGAGATTAAAAACCTTAACTCCTTCCGTGCAATTCAGCGTGCGATTGAATACGAGGTTGAAAGACAGACGGAGATTGTAAACGGCGGCGGCAGAGTTGAGCAGGAAACAAGACGTTTTGACGATATGACGGGAACGACAAGCTCCATGCGCAGCAAGGAGAACGCGAACGATTACCGCTACTTCCCGGAGCCGGACGTTCTCGCGATAACCTTTACCGAGGACGACATTGAAGGAATCCGCGCGGAGATACCCCTGCTCCCGCACCAGAGGGCGGAGAAGTATGTAAACGAGTATCATCTGACCGAAGAGGACGCAAGGGTACTGACGCTTGAAAAGTATATTTCCGATTTCTATGACGAGACGGTAAGCGTATATCCGGAATATAAGAGCGTGTCGAATATGCTCCAGACAGAGATTCTGCGCCGTGTTAAGGATTCGGACAGCGAGGAGATTCCGTTCAGCGCGGCAGATTTTGCAAAAACGGTCGAAATGGCGGACAAAAACACCGTCAACCGAAACGATGCAAAGACCATAATCCGCATAATGTTTGAGGAGGGCGGCGACCCGACCGAGATTGCAAAGAAAAACGGGTTTATAGTGGTTGAGGACACGAACGCGATTGCGGAGGTTGTCAACAGGTTGTTTGAGGAACGTCCGGACCTTATCGAGGACTACAAAAACGGAAAGACGAATGTTTTCGGATTCTTTATGGGACAGGCAAACAGAGCGTTGAAGGGCAAGGCGACGCCGATGTCGGTAAAGGCATATCTTGAAAAGAAATTTGCGGAGCTTTAGACTGCTATAAGAGGTAGACAAATGAAAAAAATTGATGAAATAGACAAAAACCTTGCGGTAAAGCCGATAGCAGAAAGGGACGGAATGCGCTTTTTTGACGTTTGTTCCGAGCCGTTCGGAATTTACGGCGTGACGCATGATACGGAGTTTCAAAGGCTGCCGAAGGAGGTTGCGAAAACGGTAAGCGACGGCGTTTATTCACTCCACGGACATACGGCGGGCGGCTGCGTACATTTCAGAACTAATTCAAAACGGGTTGCGATAAGGTGTGAGATGGCGGCTGTTACAAATTTTTCGCATATGCCGGCAACGGGAACGCACGGATTTGACTTGTACGCGGACGGCGAGTATTGGGGAACATTTGTTCCACCGACCGATATGACGGACGGCTATGAAAGCGTAATCAACTTTCCGGATATGTCAATGCGGGGGCTAACAATAAACTTTCCGCTGTATAACGGCGTAACAAATTTATATGTAGGTTTGGACAATGGCTCGGAGTGCAAGAGTTTTAACCCCTACAGGTCGGATAAGCCGATTGTTTATTACGGCTCATCGATTACCCAGGGCGGCTGCACATCCCGACCGGGAATGTGCTATCAGGCAATTATTTCGCGAAGGCTCGGCATACCGAACATAAATCTCGGTTTTTCAGGCTCGGCACTGGGCGAAACGGAAATGGCGGAGTATATCGCGGGTCTTGAAATGTGCGCGTTTGTTTTTGACTATGATTATAATGCTCCGAACGCGGAGCATTTGAGAAAAACGCATGAAAAATTTTTCAAAATTGTTCGCGAGGCAAACCCGAATTTGCCTATAATCATGCTGAGTCAGCACAGCGACAGAATTTCTGAAGCGGAGGAGCGGCGGCGGATAATTTTTGACACATACAATAACGCTGTGAAAAACGGTGATAACAATGTGTACTGTATCGACGGTTTTACACTGTTCCCAAATTGCGACTGCACGGTTGACGGCTGCCACCCGACAGATCTCGGTTTTTGGTTTATGGCTGAAAAAATCGGCGACGTTTTGGCAAAGATTTTATAAGAGTATACAAAACAGCCGCCCGAAAATGCGGGCGGCTGTTAATGCGTGAAAAATGCAGACACGGTTTTATACCGCGCCTGCATTTTTAGAATAATCAAAATTTTTAAATATTCAACCTATATTTCATATGCCGCAAGAACCTTGCCGTAATACATGGTGTGAAGGTCGCCGCTTTTATACCATCTTTCAAGCACCTCCGGCGCGGTGTTGTCGGAGTTCATGTCAAGCCGCATTACCGTTTTGCACTCGATAACAAGACCGTGACAGGAAACCGCGGGGGTCGGACACGCCATTCCCTCGGAAAGCACAAGTCCGCATTTTTGGATTTTGTCCTCGTCACGACCGGAAATTTTTCCGCAATAGCTGAGCGCATATCCGTGCCGTAGGGAATGGTGACGGTAAAGGTTTCCTCGCTGTCCATCGCAGCCTTTGAAAAACGGCTCTCGCGTACCATAGCTTCAAATGTGGGCATTCCCCACTGAAAGCCGAAGGTACCCCACCCGATAGTCATTGTGTTTACCCTTCCGCTTGATTTTGTGGTAAGAAATGCCCCCGCCGAAAGGTGCGGCGCGGCGTTTTTGATGTATTTTCCGTATTGTTCCATTGTTAATTCCATAAAAAGCAGCTCCTTTTTTCAATGTGCGGCGACTCGTTACACGATTTTGCCGCAAAATAATTTAAACCCTGGTTATACTATATGCAGGAAGTCGTTTTCGCTTTCGTGCTTTTTTGAACGTCCCATAAGGCTGCTGATTGCGTCAACAGCTTTTTTGCCGCCGAAAAGTACCTCATATGCTTCCGAGACAATGGGCATTTCAACGCCCATGCGGTCGGCGAGCTCCTTTGCCGCGCGGCAGGTGCGTACGCCTTCGACAACCATTTTGACCTCGTTCTGCGCTTCGGCGGCAGTCATACCCTTGCCGATAAGTATGCCCGCACGGCGGTTGCGCGAGTGCATACTGGTACAGGTGACAATAAGGTCGCCCATGCCCGAAAGTCCGGAAAAGGTTTCGCGTTTTGCTCCCATAGCCGTGCCGAGCCGCGTCATTTCCACAAGTCCGCGCGTCATAAGCGCCGCTTTTGTGTTGTCGCCGCAGCCGAGTCCGTCAAGGATTCCGCAGCAGAGCGCAATTACATTTTTGAGCGAGCCGCCAAGCTCCACGCCCGTTATGTCGTCATTGGTGTAAACTCTGAAGAATGAGTTCATAAAAACATCCTGAATATAAAGTGCGGTTTCAATATCGTCTGCCGCGACAACATTGGTTGTCGGCAGCCCGCGCGAAACCTCCTCGGCATGGCTCGGCCCCGACATTACCGCAATGCGGCACTGCGGCAGCTCCTCTGCCAAAACCTGAGAAAGGGTAAGATAGGTGTTTTCCTCGATACCCTTTGAAATATTGAGTACAATCCGACCCTCCGGAAGAAGGGCGGCAATGCTGTGCGCCACACCTCTGACGCCGTGGGATGGTGTCGCGATAATGATAAGGTCTTTGTCGCGGCAGGCGTTTTTGTCGCACGTCAGCTCTATTTCCTCGGGAATTTTTACACCGGGAAGATACGGCTTGTTTTCGCGGTATTTTTTAAGGTCGGCGCACTCGCTTTCGGAGTACGACCAAACCGTCACGCGGTGACCGTTGCCGCAGAGCAAAAGCG
>URZD01000107.1 GCA_900552305.1 uncultured Eubacteriales bacterium | reverse complement strand
CCCTGCCGCTGAAGCTATTGGAGTCAAGCATTGGCTCGCTGCCGTAGGTTACTTGTATCAGCTTTTGACCCGCGTAATGTTCAGCCAGAATCTCAAATACATTGTGCGGGGTTACCTTCTTTGAAAGCAACCTTGTGAAAAGCGGCACGGTAACCGTCATTCCGCTGTAAAAGTCCGCAACAATAGGCGAAAAGCACGGCTCGTACATAAGTCCGCATATCACTTTCATTTCGGGAAGGTGCTTGTGCTGCTGCGAAAGACCGTACTGGCGCGGCGCGTCAAGCGCCGCGCTGCGGCTATCGCCCTCGTATTCCGCAATCATTTTCTTGCCGCCGCCGCTGTAGCCGGTGACAGAGGTGCAACATACGGGATAGTCCGCGGGGATAATTCCGTGCATGACAAGCGGCGCGACCGTTGAGCAAAATCCGCTTGCGTGGCAGCCGGGGACAGCTATGCGGTTTGAACCTTCGAGTTTTTTGCGCAGCGTATCCGAAAGCTCCGGAAAGCCGTACGCCCAATCGGGATTGGTGCGGTGCGCGGTAGACGTATCAAGAATTTTTACGTTCGGGTTTTCGATTATGTCCGCTATCTCCCGCGCGGCAGCGTCGGGCAGGCACAAAAACGCGGCGTCCGCGCTTTCGATTGCCTCTTTGCGGAATTTAAGCTCTTTGCGCTTTTCCTCGGGGATTCCGATAAGCTCGATGTCGCTTCTCTCGGAAAGGCGGTCAAAGATTCTCAGTCCGGTCGTTCCGGCGCTTCCGTCAATAAAAACTCTGGTTTTACTCATTTCTTTCAGCTCCGTTTTACTTGTATAAATATTCGTGTATATATTACTATTAAAACATATTTATGCAAAAAAGTCAAGAAAAAACGCATAAATATTCAAAAAATAAGCAGATTTCGTTATAATGGTGCAATATGTGCCGCAAAAACGGGGCGGGTTGTGCAAAATTTACGGCATATCTGTACAGTTGGCATTTATGCCGACTGTTTTATTTTTTACCGTCTGCGACGCGCGGTATGCGATTTGTATGGATTTTTATGTCCGTTTTGCCGACAACTGTCCGGGTAACGCATAAAAAAACTGTATGCGTATCGCACAGAGCGCGTCTTTATACAAAACATATAATACTTTTACATTTGAATCAGCTGTTGCGGCGGTGTCTTTAAAAGATGTTTTTGTAAAAAAAGGTTGAATGTCAAAAAAACATTCAACCAATAAAAGCTATTCTTCGGTTTCGTCCTGTCTGAGAGAAACAACCATTCTGCGGTTAGGTTCCTCACCGACGCTGTAGGTCTTGATTTTTGGGTTGTTCTGGAGAGCGGAATGAATAATTCTTCTCTCGTTTGCCGTCATAGGCTCAAGAGTAACGGACTTTTTGTCCCTGATTACGCTGCGAGCAAGACCGTGAGCAAGGCGAACGAGAGTTTCTTCGCGCTTTTTACGATAGTTTTCCGTATCGATATTAACCTTGATATATGGGTTGCTCTTATTTCTGTTGACATAAAGACCCGCAAGCATCTGAATCGCGTCAAGAGTATCGCCGCGCTTGCCGATTAAAAGACCCATTTTCTCGCCGGAAACGTCAAGAGTGATAACGTTTGCGTCGATTTTTACGTTCAGCTCATAAGTAAGACCGATTTTTGTCAAAAGCTCCGAAACAAAGTATTTTGCATCGTCAACGGCTGACTTAGGCATGATAAAATCATCCGGAACCTCCTTTGCACGTTTCGGTGCGGAAGGGTTTTTTTTCGGCTCCGATTTCTTTATTTCGGATTTTTCGTTTCTTTTCGGCTCGGCTTTTTTGGCGGAAGGTGCGTCCGCCGGCTTTGCCGCGGGTTTTTCCGCTTTTTCTGCTTTTGCGGCTTTCTCCGTTTTTTCCGATTTTTCTGCCTTTGCCGCTTTAGCCGCGTCAAGAGCCGCTTCCTTTTCCGCGTCGGCTGCAACCCACGCGGTAATATCTATTTCCGGGGTCACAAGAAGGCGCATAAAGCCTTTGCCGACCTCGCGTGTAATCTCATAGCCAAGCTCGTCCTTTGCAGCGCCCAAATCGGCTGCCGCCTGAGCCAATGCTTCATCAAGATTTTTTGCGGTTTTTTCTACCTTTTTTAACATTTTTTATTTCTCCTTCCAATTCCTCGGCACTGATATCGGGTACCAAGTATTTAGTAACGACAACCTGCTGGATGATCATAATCAGGTTGCTGACAGTCCAGTAAAGACCGACCGCAGCGGGTAGCGTAAACGCAAACCATGCGGAAAAAATCGGTGCGATAAGTGTCATGGACTTCATTGTGTCGCCCATGCCTGCCGCGCTGTCCTTGGGCTTATCCGCCTCGGCGATGACCTCATTTTTGTCCTTTTTGGGCTGCTGCCCCGAGGAAATCTTGCTTGCGAGCCATGAACTCAGACCGGAGAACACCGGGATAGTCCAAAGCAAAACGGTGTTTAAGGTTATGCCGGAAAGATTGCCCGTGAACACTCCCATGAGTGCGCCAAGATTCGGTATCTCCGACAAATCCATGCCGAGAAATCTGAAATCGATAAGGTCAAGAGCCTTGCCCCATGAGGTAATTGCGGGGTGATTGAGTATTTCCGGATTCTTGAACAAAAGCTGTGCAATCTGAATCTCATATGTTCCGAAAGTGTTGTCCGCAAGCGCGCGCGACGCTTTGTAGGTCACCGGAATGATTCCCTTTATCGTATCCGAAAGAGCGTCGGTGTGCGCCGCCGCCCATGTGTTGAACGCCTCCGCAAGGCGCCATACATCGCCCGCGTCAACGCCCATCATGTACGTAATAGGCTTTTTAACAACCCAGTAAAGCGCGATGATTATAGGAAACTGAATGAGCATCGGAAAACAGCCGCCCATGGGGTTTATGCCGTATTTCTGATAGAGCTTCATCGTTTCCTGGTTGAGCTTGTCCTTGTCGTTTGCGTATTTCTTCTGTACCTCAGCCAAAAGCGGTTGGATTTTCTGAGTCTTTGCCATGGACTTCTTTTGCTTTATATCCAGCGGAAGAAGAACAAGCTTGATAAAAACGGTAAAAAGGATTATAGCAAAGCCGTAATTACCGATAAGCTCGTAAAACAGGTTGAGAATCCAACCCAGAGCAATCATTATATATGTCACTTTAATTGTCCTCCGTTTTTTACATCTCTTTCGGCTAAGACCGGTGAGCCGAAGCCGTTATGCCTTTATACCGCAGTTTGTATCGGACGGCGCGTCCCGCCGTAAATCCCGAATACCGCGGCGTATCACGGAAAATCGATGCCGCCCTTTGAGAAGGGGTTGCATCTCAAAATCCGCCATATTGCTTTGATAAGTCCCTTAAACGGGCCGTATTTTTTAACTGCAAGTATCGCATACTCCGAACAGCTCGGATAAAAGCGGCAGCATGCCGGCTTGAGCGGCGATATAAAGCGCCGGTAGAGCTTAATCGGTGCGATAAGCAGTTTTTCAAGTAGTCTAATCATCTGTAAGAACTCCGCATTTTTTCGCGGCGGCAAAAAAGTCCGCCGAAAGCCTTGAAAAATCAGTGCTTGCCGTTATTCCTCTGGCAACAAGGACAATGTCATAGCCGGACTTAAGACGCGGCAGCGAGGAGCGGTAAAGCTCGCGCAGTCTGCGCTTGGCGCGGTTTCGGACAACCGCTTTTCCGAGCTTTTTGCCCGCGGTTATTCCCAGTCGGCAGCGGTTTTGACCGTTGCGCCTTGCGTACATCACAAGCGACGGACGAACGGCGGCCGCACCCTTTTTGTACAGCCTTTGAAACTGAGTATTAAGTTTTAGGCTGATAACCGTATTCATACGAAAACTGTCCTTTAAATCAAATGTAAATATGCCGCGGTATGCGAAAAAAATTTGTCCTTACAGTCAAAAAGACGCACTAAGGCGTCTTTATGCTGATAATTTCTTTCTGCCTTTAAGTCTTCTTCTGGCTAAAACCTTACGACCGTTGCTTGTAGCCATTCTTTTTCTGAAACCGTGTTCCTTTGCACGATGTCTTTTCTTGGGCTGAAATGTTCTAAGCATCCTCTGTACCTCCAATCAATGTTCACTTGTATAAATATAAATATTTAACACAAATCATAAAACAGTACTCCTATTTTACCATACTAAGCACGTCTTGTCAATACCTTAAATTACTAAAAATTTTTTTATTTAATTTTTTTTGTCGAAAAACAATAGATATTGTAATAAAATTGTAAACTAAAGCCTACATTTTGTGCTTTTAGAAAAATATAAAAATTTCGGCGCGGATTTTAGTCCTTTTTAGGTGTTGAAAAATTCCGAAAACTTTGATATAATATTCACATTCGTGTATCAGGTGTTTGCTTCTGTGCGTTTTTTATTTCATAACGCTTTGCTGACGGAGGGTACTTTTTTCGCGCTTTTTTAATTGCGGAAAAGGAAAAGCTTCCTTATAATATATTATGAGTTTTTATACCGATAGAAAGTTGAGAGGAGATTTACAGTGGAGGAGTTACAAACAATTTGGAAAGAGGTCTTAAAGCAGCTCGCGGAAGAGGTGTCGGAGGTCTCCTACAATTCATGGATAAAGTCGATTAAGGCGGAGGCGATGAACGAGGATAAGGTAATCCTTAAGGTTTCGTCAAGTCTGAACCAAAATATGATAATGACAAAATACTTCTCGCTGATAGAGAGCTGTCTGGAAAGCGTTACCTCGCGAAAGCTTGATATTGAGGTATTTGTTGAGGAGGAAGCAAAGGTAAAGGCGGTAAGCGACCCGCTGCAGGCGGAAAATGCGCTCAATCCCAAGTACACCTTCTCGACATTTGTTGTGGGCAACAATAACCAAATGGCGTATTTTGCATCGCTTGCGGTTGCCGAACGACCGGCAAAGACATACAATCCGCTTTTCCTTTATGGCGGCAGCGGACTGGGCAAGACGCACATGATGCAGGCGATAGGCAACTATTATACGGAGAATTATCCCGACAAAAAGGTCCTTTATACAACAAGCGAAAAGTTCACATATGAGCTTGTGACCGCAATACGAGAGAAAACCAATCAGGCGTTCCGCAACAAGTACAGGAATGTAGATTTGCTTTTGATAGACGATATTCAGTTTTTTGCCAACAAGGAAATGGCTCAGGAGGAATTTTTCCATACGTTCAATGCTCTTTACGAGCTGGACAAGCAGATAGTGCTGACGTCCGACCGTCTGCCGTCTGAGATTCCGCAGCTTGCCGAAAGACTCAGAACGCGCTTCAACAGCGGACTTATAGCCGATGTTCAGCCGCCCGATTACGAAACGCGAATGGCAATTCTGAAAAACAAGATTCAGGGCGAATACCTTGCGGTTGACGATGAGATTGTGGAGTTCATCGCCGATAGCATAACCTCCAACGTGCGTGATTTGGAGGGCGCGGTAAAACGAATTTTACTCTACGCGGGGATAAAGCGCACCAACGAAATCTCAATGGAGCTTGCCAAAGAGGCGCTGCGCGACATCCTTACGACCCAGCCGGGGCGCGTGATTAACATAAAATTGGTAATAGAAGAAGTGGAAAAATATTTCAGACTTTCAAAAGGCTCGCTTGTTTCAAAAAAGCGGTCAAAGGACGTTGCGGTACCGAGACAGATTGCAATGTATATCTGCCGCGAGATACTGGATGACCCGTCATTCCCGAAAATCGGCGAGGAGTTCGGCGGGCGCGACCACTCGACCGCAATGCACAACGTAAATAAAATCCGTGAGGAAATGCAGGGCGACCCGGAGCTTGAAAAGGTCGTAAACGAGATAATTTCCAACATCAAAAAGGGTTAATACGATATGAAAATGTTTGATACTATTGCCGCTGTTGCCACCCCGATTGGCGTTGGCGGCATTGCTGTAATAAGAATAAGCGGCGAGGGCGCAGCGGGCGCGGCGGAAAAAATCGCGCGCCTTAAAAACGGAAAAAGTCTGTCAGACGGCGAAAGCCACAGGCTCTATCTTGCCGACATCGTGCGTGCGGACGGCGAAATTATTGACGAGGCTTTGGTGACGGTTATGCGCGCGCCGCATTCGTACACCGGCGAGGACGTAGCGGAAATCAACTGTCACGGCGGATATTTTGCCGCAGGGATGATAATGGAGGAGCTTTTTAAAAACGGCGTAAGACAGGCGGAGGCGGGCGAGTTCACGCGCCGCGCGTTTGTGAACGGAAAAACCGACCTTTTGCGCGCCGAGGCTGTGATTGACGTAATTCACGCAAATTCCGAGCTGGGTCAGTCCAACGCGGCAAAGGCTCTGTCGGGAAAACTGTCCGAGAAGGTGAACAAAATTCGTGAAAAGGCAATGGCGTTTGCGGCGGAGCTTTCTGCGATAGCCGACTATCCGGAAGAAATGGACGAGCTGTCCGCAGCGGAGATAAACTTGCGCATAGATGGAATCGCCGAGGACGTTAGGGAAATGACCGAAGGCTTTAAACGCGGCAGGATTTTGCGCGACGGTATAGTTACGGTGATTGCGGGACGCCCGAATGTGGGTAAGTCCTCGGTGCTTAACGCGCTGAGCGGTACGGAACGCGCGATTGTGACCGACATACCGGGAACCACGCGCGACACGGTGGAAGAATACGTTTCAATCGGCGGGATTGCGCTGCGGCTAATCGACACTGCGGGAATTCGCGAAAGTGACGATTCGGTGGAGCGCATCGGAATAGAACGCGCAAAGGAGAATATCGGACTTGCGGATTTGTGCCTGTTTGTGATTGACAGCTCGGAGGAGGTGTCTGACGAGGACAGGAGGATAGCCGAGCGGCTGCGCGGGGTGAACACGATTGTTCTGATTAACAAAACCGACAAGGGAGCGCCGCGGGACGCGGAATACTACGAAAAGGAGCTTGGGATAGGCGCGGAGAATTTTGTGCTGACGGCAACTCCCAAGGACAGCGCCGCGGCGGGTATTACCGAGCTGGAGAAAAAAATAGCGGACAGATTTTTAAGCGGCGGAATCGCAAAGGACGATGTGTTTATATCGAATGACCGCCAGAAAAACGCGCTGATTCACGCACAGAATATACTTGAAGGAATGAAGGAATCGGTTGCGGCGGGTATGCCGGCGGATTTGCTTTATATAGATTTGGAGGACGCTGTCGGCGCACTCGGCGAGGTGACGGGACAGACGGTCCAGGACGAAATAATAGATCAGGTTTTTGAGCGTTTTTGTGTGGGCAAGTAGGCGCGAGAAAATTAAAAAATTCGGGAATACGGAAGGGAAGTAACGGAAACGAAAGGATCGGGAATGAACGACGGATTTGAAATAAAATATGATTTTGCGGAGAAATGGGTGCGCTTTGCAAAGCCGGAGTATTTGCAGGTATACATTTATATATTGAGCCGATACAAGCGCGATGGCGAGGTTTTGGGGATTGACGAGATTGTCGCAAAGCTGCATATGCGCCGCGAAGTGGTGGAGGCTGCCATTGATTTTTGGATAACGGCGGACGTACTGGGCGGCACGGTTGACGGCTACTCCTTTGAGGAGGACGGAAACGGCGCATCGG
>URZD01000106.1 GCA_900552305.1 uncultured Eubacteriales bacterium | reverse complement strand
CCGAACAGTCCGATTGAGTTCATCGGAATTTTGCTGTCGAACTCGTCGTCTGCGCCCGCCATATTCCGTCCCGCACAGCGTCCGCCCATGTATGCGTTGGGCAGTATCGCCATAACCTTGTCGGTACCGCTTGAGATGTCGCGGCTCTCGGTCAGGTCGCCCGCCGCATATATATCCTTGACGGAGGTTTCCATTTTGTCGTTCACCACCGCGCCGCGGTTAATCTTTGCGCCTATATCGCGCAGCAGCGAAAGGTTTGGTCTTACGCCGACCGCCATTACAAGAACGTCGAACTCCACCGTCTTGCCGCTCTTCATTTTTGCGGTGTTTTTGTCAAAGCTCTCCGCGCTGTCGCCGAGCATGAGCTTTATCCCGTTTTCGGTCAGCTTTTTTGCGACATACGGCGCGCACTCGCTGTCAAGAATACTCGAAAGCACCCTGTCGGCAAGGTCGCACACCGTTATCTCCTTAACTCTGCCGAAAAGACCCTCGGCGCACTTCAGTCCGATAAGTCCCGCTCCGACAATCAATACGCGCGACTTTGGCGTAACTGCGTTTTCAATCGCGAGCGCGTCCGCCTCGGTCATGAACGTAAAGCTCTTTTCCACTGTTTCCGCGCCGCTTACCGGCGGTACGAACGGTGACGAGCCTGTCGCAACAAGCAGCCTGTCAAACGCGACCCCGCTGCCGTCCGAGCATTTTACGCATTTTCCTTCGATTTTCTCCGCGGTAACGCCGAGCTTTACTGTGACATTGTTTGATTTGTAGAAGTCCTCGCTGCGGTAGTTCATTTTTTCAAAATCCGTTCTGCCCTCCAGATAGTAGGAAATAAGCGGTCTGGAATACGGAAGGACATTTTCGCCGCATATAAGGGTGATTTCTCCGTCGGTGTCTTCTTTGCGGATTCCGTCTATACATCCGAGGGAGGCTATCCCTCCGCCGATTATAACATATTTCATTTTGTTTTTCGTTTTACTCATTGACCGTTCGCCTACCTTTCTTCAAAGCAAATAGCGTTGTTGGGGCAGCCCTTGACGCAAGCCGGTTCGCCGCAGACGTTATCCGTGCAAAGCTCGCACTTTGTGACCGCGTGGTTTTCGCTCTCGGTCAGTGCGCCGTACGGGCAAACCAAAACGCAGGTCAGGCAGCCTATGCATTTGTTTTTATCGATTTTTACAACGCCGTCCTCCTTTGACAGCGCGCCCGATATGCAAGACTTGACGCAAATCGGGTCGTCGCAATGCCTGCACGACACCGCATACATAATTTTTCCGTCGTCCTCAACGTGTATTTTGGGGTAGATTTTTTTATCTTTCAGGGCAAGAGCCATGTTCTTCTCACCCGTGGCTGCAAATGCACAGTTATATTCGCAAAGGTGGCAGCCGAGACACCATTTTTCGTTTACATATACTTTTCTCATTCTCCCGCGTGTGAGATACCCAGTATCTCAAGCTCCTTTCCGTTTAATCCTACTCCGCGAAGCATAAGACGGTTACCCCTCAGCGCCTCGATAGAGTTTATTCCCATGCCGCCCATAAGCTCCTTGATTTCGTGCTTCCATGCGGTCATAAGGTTTACAAGTCTTTTCGATCCCATATCGGGATTCAGCCTTTTTACAAGCTCGGGTCTTTGCGTCGCGATACCCCAGTTGCACTTGCCCGTCTGACAGGTGCGGCAGAGGTGACAGCCGAGTGCAAGCAGCGCGGCGGTCGCAACGTAGCAGGCGTCCGCGCCGAGCGCAATCGCCTTTACCACATCGGCGGAGCAGCGTATACTTCCGCCGACAACAAGCGAAACATTGTTTCTTATTCCCTCGTCACGCAAACGCTTGTCAACGCTTGCAAGAGCCAGCTCAATCGGGATTCCGACATTGTCGCGAATCCTTGTCGGAGCCGCGCCCGTACCGCCGCGAAAACCGTCTATCGCGATTATGTCCGCGCCGCTGCGCGCGATACCGCTCGCGATTGCGGCAATGTTATGCACTGCGGCAACCTTGACGATAATCGGCTTTTTGTACTCGGTAGCCTCTTTCAGCGAATACACAAGCTGTCTTAAATCCTCTATAGAATATATATCGTGGTGCGGCGCGGGTGAAATCGCGTCCGACCCTTCGGGAATCATGCGCGTTTTGGCAATGTCCGCCACAATCTTCCTGCCCGGCAGGTGTCCGCCGATGCCCGGCTTTGCGCCCTGTCCCATTTTGATTTCGACCGCGGCGCCCGCTTCAAGATAGTCCTTGTATACGCCGAAACGTCCCGAAGCTACCTGAACAATCGTATTTTCGCCGTATACGTAAAAGTCCTCATGCAGTCCGCCCTCGCCCGTATTGTAGTAGATTCCAAGCTCCCGCGCCGCTCTTGCAAGAGATTCGTGCGCGTTGTAGCTTATCGAGCCGTAGCTCATCGCCGAGAACATTACCGGCATCGAAAGCTCCAGCTGCGGCGGAGTGTTGACTATTATTTTTCCGTTTTCGTCCTTCTCGATTTTTTCGGGCTTTTTACCGAGGAATACCTTTGTTTCCATAGGCTCGCGCAGGGGGTCGATTGACGGGTTGGTAACCTGTGACGCGTTTATCAGTATTTTGTCCCAGTACACCGGGAGCGGCTTGGGGTTACCCATTGACGAAAGAAGAACGCCGCCGCTTTCCGCCTGTTTGTATATTTCCTTTATCGTATCGTCCGACCAGTTAGCGTTCTCGCGGAAACGGCAGTCGCTTTTTACTATTTTCAGCGCGCGCGTAGGGCAGAGCGATACGCACCTCTGACAGTTCACGCACTTTGCCTCGTCGCTTATTATAAGGTTTCTTTCCTCGTCGTAGGTGTGAACCTCGTTGGCGCACTGTCTTGTACAGACGCGGCATTTTATACACCTTGACTCGTTTCTTACTACCTCAAATTCGGGATAAATATTTATCGCCATTTAAAACGCACCCTCCTTCACTCTGACTATAACAGGCTCGCCGCCCGCGGGCGACCAGATTTTCTCCGCGTCAGGCTCCATTGTGCGGATAGCCGCCTCCTCGCTCGCGATATAGACCTTGTCGCCCTTCTCGCCGACAACCATGCTCCTGAGCTTTAATCTGTCGTTAAGCGCCATAAGTCCGCCATTAAAGCCGAGGATTATCGAAAACGGCCCGGTTATAAGCAGGCTGCCGTAAACGCAACGCAGATATTCAAGTACCTTTTTGTCCTCGCGCTTTTCGATTGTACTCCAGAACGGCGCCGCGATTACCGACGCGGTTTCCTCCAGTGTAAGTCCCTGACGTCTTATAAGATAGTCGGCTATATATGTAATTACCTCGGTATCGGTCTGGAGCGTACATTTGTAGCCGAACATCTCGATAAAACGTCTGTTGGCGTCATATGACGAGATTTCGCCGTTGTGTACTATCGTATAGTCAAGCAGTCCGAACGGATGCGCGCCGCCCCACCAGCCGGGGGTGTTGGTCGGGTACCTGCCGTGCGCCGTCCAGAGGTATGCGCCGTATTCGTCAAGCCGATAGAACTCGCCGACATCCTCCGGATAGCCGACCGCCTTGAACGCACCCATGTTCTTTCCGCTTGAAAAAACATACGCGCCGTTTATCTCGGTGTTTATCTTCATAACAATCCGCGCGGCATACTCCTTCTCGTCAAGCTGCATCCGCGACAAAACCGATGCAAGCGGACTTACAAAATACCGCCATATAAGCGGCTCGTCCGTAATTCGCTTATGCTTTCTTGTCGGAATATTTTCCGCTCTTACAATTTCAAAGCTGTCCTTTAAAAACTGCTCGCAGGTATTTCTTGAAATATTATCGTTGTAGAATATGTGCAGCGCATAGAAGTCCTTGTATTCGGGATAAATGCCGTACGCCGCAAATCCGCCGCCCAGTCCGTTGGAACGGTCGTGCATCGGCCGCATACTGTCTATGATTTTTGTGCCGTCCATGCGCTTGCCCTCGCGGGATATGACTGCCGATATAGCGCAACCTGACGGTATTCTTACCTGACCTTCCATAGGTATCATAACGCATCCGCCTTTCGTAAAATAGAGATAAAAAAAGAAGATGTTTAATTTTGGGCGCAAAATGCCCAAAAATAAACATCTTCGTTTATTGTCAAAATTATACCACTCTTTTTTTTAATTGTCAATACCCCAAAAAATAAAATCTATCAGCACTTTTGCCGATTTCACTTGACATTTTCGGCGCAATATTGTATAATTTTTCATATACAACAATTGTTGAATATTTTTTACGGAAAGGTTGTGTACATATGGAAACACGCGTTGCGGTAATGGCAATTATTGTTGAAAACCTTGAATCGGCGGAAAAAATCAACGCGCTTTTGCATGAATATTCCGATTTCATCATCGGGCGCATGGGGATTCCTTACAAAGCAAAGGGCATAAGCATAATGTCGGTGGCGATAGACGCGCCGCAGGACACCGTTTCCGCTCTTGCGGGAAAGCTGGGCAGCATTGAGGGCGTAAGCGTAAAAACCGCCTGTTCCAACGTATAATAAAACTAATTTAATCTGTATTTTTAATAATCTGACGGAAAGATACGCGCGGAAAAACCGCGTCTCTGACCGCAAGAGAGGAAGTATTTTTTATGGCAATTTATAATCCAAAATCAATGAAGGCGGAGGAGTTCATCAACGATGCGGAAATCCTTGATACGCTCCGTTATGCCGAGGAAAACAAGGACAATATCGAGCTGATTGACAAAATTCTTGACAAAGCGCGTCCGCGGAGGACGGAAAACGGAGTACACTGTGAGGGACTTACTCACCGCGAAGCGTCCGTGCTGCTCGCCTGTCGGATTCCGGAGAAGGTGGAGGAAATGTACCGCCTTGCCCGCGAAATCAAGCTCGCATTTTACGGTAACCGCATTGTTATGTTTGCGCCGCTCTATCTTTCCAACTATTGCGTAAACGGCTGCGTTTACTGTCCTTATCATATGAAGAACAAGCATATCGCACGCAAAAAGCTGACGCAGGAGGAAATCCGCGACGAGGTAATCGCGCTCCAGGATATGGGTCACAAGCGTTTGGCAATCGAGGCGGGCGAGGACCCGGTAAACAATCCTATTGAATATATACTCGACAGTATAAAAACCATCTATTCCATTCAGCACAAAAACGGCGCAATCCGCCGCGTAAACGTGAATATCGCCGCGACAACAGTGGAGAATTACAGAAAGCTGAAGGACGCGGGTATCGGCACATATATTCTCTTTCAGGAAACCTATCACAAAAAGAGTTATCTGGAGCTTCACCCGACAGGCCCCAAGCACGACTATGACTATCATACCGAGGCTATGGACAGAGCCATGGAGGGCGGTATTGACGATGTGGGACTGGGCGTTCTGTTTGGTCTTGAAAAATACAAATACGAGTTTGCGGGACTGCTTATGCACGCGGAACACCTTGAAGCCGTCCACGGCGTAGGACCGCACACAATCAGCGTGCCGCGCGTAAAACGCGCCGACGACATCGACCCGGACGTATTCGACAACGGACTGAGCGACGATATATTTGAAAAAATAATCGCCTGTATCAGAATTGCCGTTCCGTATACCGGCATGATTATCTCCACGCGCGAGAGTGAAAAAGTACGCGAACGCGCGCTTGAAATCGGAATTTCGCAGATAAGCGGTGCGTCAAGAACGTCTGTCGGCGGATATACCGAGGAGGAGCGTCCGCATGATTCGGAGCAGTTTGACGTTTCCGACCAGCGTACGCTTGACGAGGTTGTGAACTGGCTTATGCAGCTCGGCTACATTCCGTCCTTCTGCACCGCGTGCTACCGCGAGGGCAGGACGGGCGATCGCTTTATGTCGCTTTGCAAAAGCGGTCAGATACAAAACTGCTGTCACCCCAACGCGCTTATGACTCTTTCGGAATACCTCACCGATTATGCAGGCGAGGAAACCCGCAAAAACGGCTTTGCGCTTATCGACCGCGAGCTTGAAAACATTCCCAAGGAAAAGGTTCGCGAAATAGCCGCGCAGCACGTTGCCGATATAAAAAATTCAAATCGGCGCGACTTCAGATTTTAAGGAAGGGGGCGTTTTTGGTATGAGCCTTAATTCAACCCCATCCTCCGAGCGCGTACACATCGGCTTTTTCGGACTGCGCAACGCGGGTAAGTCCAGTATTGTCAACGCCGTTACGGCACAGACCGTTTCGGTCGTGTCGGACGTGAAGGGTACGACAACTGACCCTGTGCGCAAGGCAATGGAGCTTTTGCCGATAGGTCCCGTGCTTATAATCGATACCCCCGGTACGGATGACGAGGGCGAACTCGGCGAAATGCGTGTAAAGCGTGCGATGAAGGTGCTTGACGAAACAGATGTTGCCGTGCTGACGGTTGACTCCGCGCGCGGAATGACCGCCGCCGACCGCGAGATTATCTCGCTTTTTGAGAGTAAGAGCATACCGTATATAACGGTATACAATAAATCCGATTTGTGCGAAAAACTCCCCAAGCTGCAAGAAAACGAAATTGCAGTCAGCGCCGCAACGGGTGCGGGAATAAGCGAGCTGAAGGAGCGTATCGGCGCGCTTGCCGCGTCGGGTACGCCTGAAAAACCGCTTGTTTCCGATATTGCGGGCAATGGCAGCACCGTTATTTTGGTTACGCCGATTGACGCCGCCGCACCGAAGGGCAGACTTATTCTGCCGCAGCAGCAGGTTCTGCGCGGTCTGCTTGACGCGGGCGCGGTCACGGTTACGGTGCGCGAAACCGAGCTTGCGGGCGCTTTTGCCGTCCTCGGCAAAAAGCCTGATTTGGTGATTACAGATTCACAGGCATTCGGTTATGTAAACAAAATCGTTCCCGAAGATGTACTTATGACCTCGTTTTCGATACTTTTTGCAAGGTACAAGGGCGACCTTCCCGCGGCGGTAAGCGGCGCGGCAAAACTCGCACAGCTGAAGGACGGCGACAAAATCCTTGTTTCCGAAGGCTGTACACACCACCGCCAGTGCGGAGATATAGGAACTGTAAAGCTTCCGTCATGGATAAACGAATACACAAAAAAGAGCTTGGAATACGAGTTCACATCGGGACACGGATTCCCGGAGGATTTGTCGGCATATTCGCTTATCGTCCACTGCGGTGCGTGTATGCTGAACGAGCGCGAAATGCGGTCGCGGATTGCCGCGGCGCAGGCGCAGAATGTTCCGATTACAAATTACGGAATCACGATTGCCGAAACGCACGGCATTTTAAAGCGTTCGCTTTCGCCGTTCCCGGATATACAGAGTATTCTGGCATAAACGGCGGCAGCCGAGTATTTTTGATTTTGTATAGTATAAAAACGAAATCCGACCTTTGGATTATAACAGTCCAAAGGCCGGATTTTTATTTATTTAGGGTACCCCGTATAATTCACAATCCCGTCAAATATAGCGCGGGCAACCGCCCTCTGCCATGCGGGACTGTTGAGGTTAAGAGCCTCGGTCGGGTTGGAAAGATACCCAAGCTCGACAAGCACTGCGGGCATTTCCGTACGTCTGAGTACAACAAAGTT
>URZD01000105.1 GCA_900552305.1 uncultured Eubacteriales bacterium | reverse complement strand
TTGAAATCGACCCGCCGACCGCAGCGGCAATACACAGGCTGAAAAACCTGCTGTCGGGCATAGTGGCGGAGCGCATTGCGGCAGAGCTGAACAAGCTGATGCTTGCGCCCGACCCGAGCGGGGTGCTGAGAGAGTACAGCGATGTTGTTTCGGTATTCATTCCCGAGCTTTCCGCGTGTATCGGCTTTGACCAAAAAAGCGAGAGGCACATATACGATGTGTGGGAGCATATGCTCCATGCGGTTGCGGAGTCGCCGCAGATTCTGCCGGTAAGGCTCGCACTGCTGTTCCATGATATAGCGAAGCCTGTCTGCGCGGCGGAGGACGAAAATGGAGCCTTGCATTTCCGCGGTCATCAGTCGCTCGGCGCGGAGATGGCAAGCCGCATAATGCGTCGCCTTAAATACGATAACAGCACCCGATTTACCGTGAAAATGCTTGTGGAAAACCATGACATTCCGATAAAGCCGACAAGAGTATCTGTCCGCAGAGCCT
Organism: uncultured Eubacteriales bacterium; assembly: GCA_900552305.1. GTDB lineage: Bacteria > Bacillota > Clostridia > Monoglobales > Monoglobaceae > UMGS1494. The sequence goes on along the minus strand of URZD01000105.1, from coordinate 7,054 downwards.
TGCGGCGGTTTGGCGCGGACAAGCTCGGCTTGCTGCTGGAGGTAAAACTCGCCGATAACCTCGCAAAATCGTCGGAGTACCGGTGCAGAATACAGGAGGCGCTCGATGTGCGCGAGCTGATGAACGGCATTATCGAAAACGGAGACTGCTGCACGCTTGCGCAGCTTGCGGTGAACGGCTTTGATATAAAAAAATCGTTTGACATGACCGGAAAAAGCATAGGCTATATGCTCGATACGCTGCTGGACGCGGTAATCGATGAAAAATGCCCTAACGAAAAGGGCGCGCTGCTTGACCTCGCGCGGGAGAAATTCGAGTAGCCGCCGCGCATTGCGTTTATTGTATTGCGGCACTACTTTTGCCGCGGGTACGCCGATATACAATTAAAATGTAAGTATAATTATGCAAAAAACGATTGACATTCATGATTCAATGGCATATAATAGAAGTAATTAAAATAAAATTTAATAAATATGATATAATACCGCAGACTGCGGCGGAGCTTTGTGTGTCGGTAACGGCAGAACCGGGCTCACGGTGATTTACTTAGGAGGCAATAATGGTGAAAAGTTACAATGTTGGAATAATCGGAGCGACGGGCATGGTAGGGCAGCGGTTTATCACCCTGCTTGACGCGCATCCGTGGTTTAATATTAAGCTGCTTGCGGCGTCGCCGCGCAGTTCGGGCAAAAAATACGCCGACGCGGTGGGCAAACGCTGGGCAATGCAGACGGAGATGCCGGAGTCGGTACGCGACATGGTGGTATATGACGCTGTGGCGGATATTGAAAAAATTGCGGCGCAGGTGGATCTTGTGTTCTGCGCAGTTGACATGAAAAAGGACGAGATAAAGGCACTTGAGGAAGCGTATGCAAAGGCGGAATGTCCGGTTATTTCCAACAACTCGGCGCACCGTCACACGACGGATGTTCCGATGATTGTTCCGGAGATTAACCCCGAACACGCGGAGATAATCAACGCGCAGCGCAGAAGGCTCGGCACAAAGCGCGGCTTTGTTGCGGTTAAGTCCAACTGCTCGCTGCAGAGCTACGTTCCGGCGCTGCATCCGCTCAGAAAATTCGGTATAAAGAGCGTGCTTGCCTGCACGTACCAGGCTATTTCGGGCGCGGGCAAGACGTTTGAAACATGGCCGGAGATGCTTGACAACGTAATTCCGTACATTGGCGGCGAGGAGGAAAAGAGCGAGATTGAGCCGCTTAAAATCTGGGGTAAGATAGAGGGCGACAAAATTATTGACGCGACGTCGCCGGCGATTACTACGCAGTGTCTGCGCGTTCCCGTATCGGACGGACACATGGCGGCGGTATTTGTCAGCTTTGACAAAAAGCCTTCGATTGACGAGATAAAGGCGGCGTGGAAGGAGTTCCGCGGCGTGCCGCAGGAGCTGGAGCTGCCGTCGGCGCCCAAGCAGTTCCTCAATTATTTTGAGGAGGATAACAGACCGCAGACAAGGCTTGACAGGAACCTGGAGGGCGGCATGGCGGTTTCTATGGGACGCTTGCGCGAGGACAGCCAGTACGACTACAAATTTGTCTGCCTTTCACACAATACGCTGCGCGGAGCGGCGGGCGGCGCTGTGCTTATGGCGGAGCTGCTTGCGGCAAAGGGATATTTGGATTAGTTTAAAAATGATATTGGATATATGTTAAAATTTTTAAGGAGGGGAATCCTTTATGAAAAAACAGATTTTCACAGGCTCCGGCGTTGCGCTTGTTACACCGTTCAAGGGTGAAGAAAGAGCGGTCAACTATGACAAGCTTGCCGAGCTTCTGGAGTTTCACATAGAGAACGGCACGGACGCGCTGATTATTTTGGGTACAACGGGCGAGTGTGCCACGATGTCGATGGAGGAACACCGTGATGTGCTTGAATTTTGCGCAAATAAGGCAAAGGGCAGAATAACTCTGATTGCCGGCACGGGCAGCAACGATACAAACAGTGCGATTCATCTGAGCCAATTTGCGGAAAGTGTCGGATATGACGGACTGTTGGTGGTTACGCCGTACTACAACAAGGCAACGCAGAAGGGACTGCGCGAGCATTTTTGCGCGATTGCAAAAAGCGTAAAGCTGCCGATAATACTTTACCACATACCGGGCAGGACGGGCGTGACCGTCTCGCTTGAAACATTCGAGTACCTTGACAAAAACTGCGAAAACATTGTTGCGGTCAAGGAGGCAACAGGCGACCTTGCGGTTGCGGCGAAGATTAAGGCGCATACGGAGCTTGGCGTCTATGCGGGCAATGACGACATAATCGTTCCGATAATGTCAATCGGCGGTTTGGGCGTTATTTCGGTCGTTGCGAATATTCTGCCGAAGGAAACGCATGACATATGCGCGGACTACATGAACGGAAATATTGAGAAATCACGCAACGATTTTCTTAGAATGCTTGACCTTATGAACGCTTTGTTTATTGAGGTAAATCCGATTCCGATTAAAGAGGCGATGAATATTCTCGGCTACAACGTAGGCGGGATGCGGCTTCCGCTTTGCGGCATGGAGGAAAAAAATCTTGATAAGCTGAAGGCGGCAATGAAGGATTACGGACTGAAGTTCTGAATTTAGGGAATTTATCCCGGTGTTAGCCGGTAAAACCCGATTTTAATGGGTGGATTTCCGCTCAGACGGTGTTAAAATACTCGGCAACCGGGTTAAGGGGCGCGCTTTCGGCGCGCCCTTGATTTTTATACTGCGGCTACGGAGCGGCGGAGAAAAAAGTTTCGGTATGCGGGATTCGGAGCGAATTTCGCATACGCGGCAGAAAGGGTAAGGATACAGAATGATAAACATACTTTTATGCGGAGCAAACGGAAAAATGGGACACGCGGTGCGCCGTGCGGCAAGCCAAAGCGATGAGGTAAGAATTGCGGCGGGTGTGGATTTGAACACCGAATGTGACGAATTCCCGATTTACGACAGCGTTTTAAAGCTGAAAAGTGCGGACGGAATCGACTGCATTATTGATTTTTCGCACCCCACGGCAAGCGAGGCGGTTCTTGACTGGGCGGCGGAATACGGCGTTCCCGCTGTGATATGCACAACGGGTCTGTCAAAGGATCAGGTTTCAAAACTGGAGTTTTGTGCAAGAAAAACGCCGATTTTCTTTTCGGCGAATATGTCGATAGGCGTAAATCTTATAAAGGACTTGGTTTGCCGTGCGGCAAGGATTCTTGACGGCAATTTTGACATAGAGATTGTAGAAAAGCACCATAATCAGAAACTGGACGCGCCGAGCGGCACCGCGCTTGCGATTGCGGACGCGATTTCCGACGCGGTGAGCTTTGACCCGCAATACGTTTATGACCGACACTCGGTAAGAAAGAAACGCGACAAGCGCGAGATAGGGATTCACTCGGTGCGCGGCGGCAACATTGTGGGCGAACACTCCGTGATTTTTGCGGGTACGGACGAGGTGATAGAGGTCAAGCACTCCGCGACATCAAAGGAGGTTTTTGCGGTCGGTGCGGTAAAAGCCGCGGTATTCATGAAGGACAAGCCTGCGGGACTGTATAACATGGAGGATTTGATTAACGAGGGTTAGGCACACGGGAGCCAAAACCGATATGGTTCAAACAGGCAAATTTGCGAAAAAACTGTGTTAAAATACTCGTTAATACGACAGCCTTGCAAGGACGACGGTTCAAAAAGATAGTGATTTTTTAAGCGTTTACCTTGCAAGGATTACTTTAAAGAATGTATTGCAGGGCGATAATCAGACCCATTCCGGGAACGCCGAGAACGCCCGAAATCAGCGCGGTGAGCGGGTTGATTGATATGTTCATACCCATAAACCCGCCGACAAGGTTTACCGCGGCGAGCATAAAACCGCCCAGAACGCTGTTTATGCCCAGCTTAAAAATCCATTTCAGCGGTCTTATAAAAATCCAGCACAAAAGATATACAAGTATAAGTCCTACGGCATATGCCATGATAGACATACCGTCAAACAGCATCAAAAATCACTCTCCCGCAAGGCGCGCCGCAGGTATCGGGCGGCGAAGGACCTTGAAATATGGTATTTGTACTATTCTATACGGGACTTGTCTGTTTTATGACCGAATCGTCAAATTTGTTTTTTCGGATAACCCGATGTCGGCGGAAAACCGCCCGCCGAAAACTGAAATTCGGATTTTTTCCGTCTATTTCAGAGGCCTTTTTAAAACAGCCGAGTATTTTTTTACCATAAACGCGGGATTGTAGGACAGCTTTGCCTTCCGCAGACCCTCAATGCCCATGTCCTCCTCGCGGTTGATATATTCAAAGTCCTGCCACTCGTGTTCAAGAAACTGCTGATTCATTGCGGCATAGCTGCCTTGGAAATTCGTGTCGGCGTGTTCAAGGTGAATGACGGCACAGGAAGGGTCGGAATGCAGCGGCTCGCCGAAGGAGAAAGCCGCGATGCTGCCGTCTGCCGTAAGACAGCCGCCCGTTATATCAAGGTTTTCCCAGTTGTTCAAAAGCTCCGAAACCGCCTCGAACTGCTCCTCAACTCCGGGAATTACTCCGATCTTATCCTTGTACCAGCGTCTGAAAACGTCCTCGCAAAGCGGACGGTACTCCGGCGTCATATGGCGGTATTCCCAGTCGTACATGGATTTGAACTTGTTTAGGTGGTTTTTCTTTGCGTGATAGCGTTTTCCGGAAAGCGCGGTAAGCTCGCGTACGCTGTAAACGTAGTCAAACTGGCTGCGCTGCGGTGTGAACGTGAATGTGTCGGGGAATGTTCTTTCAAGAAGCCGCATTTGCCCGTCACTGTAGAGCGTTATGCGCAGCTCCCTGCCCTGCTCTTCAAAAAGGTCGCGGAGCATAAAAACCGCGTCGCGCAGACTGCCGCCTATCGGAAGGCACGCAGAAAAAGGCGCGCCGCTGTGTCCGAAGGTGATAAACAGCGTGCCGCAAGCCTCCGCCCAACGGATGTTATATGATTTTCGCCACATAAAAAGATTGGTGAACGTGAGATCGGAGCAGGGAGCCGAAACTTGGCTCAGGTACTTGTTCAGCCTGTCTTTATCGCTGATTTCTATGCTTTTTTGTTCGATTCTGCTTTTTACTGTCATAAGAAACCTTCTCTTGCTTAAAATATTTTACATATGTAAAAAAGTCGGCGTTACTCGATATAATCGCGAATTCTAAGCGTTACGCCGCGGTCGCTTGCAATGCGGCGGCACTCGTCAAGCTCCTCCGCGGTGATGTCGTGATTGACAACCGAAAGGACAACCTTAGGAACGTATTTTTTCGCGTGTACGGCAAAATCCAAAAGCGCGTCAAAAGCCGCCTCGCCGTATTCGCTGTGGCAAAGCTCGTCATAGCGTTTTGCGTTCGCGGCGTTAAGACTGATTGAAACGCAGTCGATCAGACCCGACATTTCAGGGGTGACGTCGCGGCCGGCAATCAGGCTCGCCTGACCGTTTGTGTTTATGCGAATCGGCATTTCGGGCATTTTCTCCTTAATCCATTTCGCGATTGCCATGCAGTCGTCAAAGCGCATAAGCGGCTCGCCGTAACCGCAGAATACCACCGAGCGGTATGCGGAAAGGTCGCGTTTTTCAAAATCCGCCTTGATTTCGTCAAGCGTAGGTTCATGGTCAAGCCACATATAGTCCTTGCCGTTTATGGAGTCATGCTTGCTGCGGACGCAGAAGGTACAGGCGTTGCTGCAGCGGTTGGTCATGTTTACATAGAGGGAATCCTCAAATTCATAGGTAATTGTCATTGTTATCTGAGCCTTTCTTCCCGCGGTTTTATGTATCGCGGCTCCGTGCGGGAGACAAAGCCGCGTTTTTTGAAAATTGTTTTTATATTATGCGCAAAATACACCGATAATATATATTATTCGTCAATGATAATTTTGCTGACGGAGGGAATTGTATCCCCGATAATTTTTCCAATATTTTTGTGGCAGGTAAAAAACAAAGCCTGTGCCGAGGTGGGCGATTCCCGCAGATAGCTGCCGAGAAATGCGGCGGCAGCACGGCAGCTTTTTTCGTCATACTGTGAAAACGGGTCGTCAAGAAACAGCGGTACGGAATCTCCGCCGATAGCCGCAATATCAGCGGCGGCAAGCCGCAGCGCAAGATATACGCGCGCCGCCTGACCGCAGCTCAGGCTTTTACTGTCGCGGTACTCCGTGCTGTTTTGCGGCAGGAAATGCACCTCGAGATTTTGGGAAACAACCGCCGCGCGCGCGCTGTCCTCCGACATTTTTTCAAGATATTCGCGGGTTTTCATGCTGAGTCTTGTGCCGAGCCCGCTGCGGGTTTCCTCAATGGCTTCGCGCATGACCTCGTTGGCTGTGCAAAGACTTTTATACTGCCGTTCGTATTCCCGGGTTTGGCGTTCCGATTCGGAAATCCGTGTTTCAAGCTCGCGAAGGCTGACCCTCGGCGGCGTAAATTTAAGGCTGAGTTCCTCCAAAAATCCGCGTTTTTCGCGGATTTTTGCGTTAAGCTCGTCATACCTTGCAGCGGACGCGCCTACTGCGGGGAACGCTCCGATAATGCCGTTAAGCTCGGCAATTCTGTGTTTTACCGTATTCGGAGCAAAGTCCGAAATTCCCGAAGCCTCCGCCGCGGTGCAAATGTCGCGCAGCGTCGCACTGGCGTTTTCGTACGCCGCGGAAACCGTGCCGAGCGCGCGGCGCGCGGCGCCGACGCTGTCAAATTCCGTTCCGCACATATCGCCGACCGCGTGGCAAAGCCGCTCCGCGGCGGTGATGTCGGCGCGGGTATGGGTTTTTGCCTTGCGCCGCGCCGCGAAAAAGCAGCCAAGCGCGGCGGCAAGCAATAACGCGCCTATTATATAAAATGCAGGTTTGTAAAAATATCCCGCCGCTGCCGCAAGAATACCTATAACAAGCAATACAGCAGAGGAAGCGCTGTATACCGCGTCCGTGCGGCTCGTGCTGCCGCGCCTTGAATCGGGTTTTGTACCCTTGCTTGCGTTGTCCGTGTCTGTTATGGCTGATGCCACGCCGCCGTCTGTACTGTTTGCGCCCGATGTGTCGGGGTTTACATCGCTTTGCAAACGGT
>URZD01000104.1 GCA_900552305.1 uncultured Eubacteriales bacterium | reverse complement strand
AAATCAGGACGATGGAATAACCGTATGGGATCGGCGGGGCGGCGGTATGCTGCCCCGCTTTTTCTCGGCTTCTCGAAAAAATTTTGAAATGTCCGAGCTTTGTAACAATTCAGCCGGTTTTTCTGTCGAAGTCAAAGGAACCTCGGACATTTGTGTAACATTTGTGTTTTACACTTGCATTAAATAAATATTTCACTCCCAACCACATCTGCCCAGCGGCAGAAAAGAAAAAAGCCGCTGCTGGGCAGACGATTTTCCGCGCCCTAATGAACTTGTCTGTGGCGGTTTTGATTTTCAGAGCCGCCGTTTCTTTTTATCCATCTAAATTCCAACGACGACCCTCTACCATGTAAAGGCATGGCGGCTTTAGGAGGTAGCCGCCATGCACTTATCAACTTATCGACACAAATCGACATTCCCCCAATTATCAAAAAAAGTCTATCCCCTGCAACGGGGTATTTCGGGCATAAAGATGAACAATCACATCATCTAAATACTTTTTATGTTTCCTTTGCGTCTGTCTGCGCCTTGCAGATGGGCGCATTTTGCATTTTACAGAACTTTTTTCAAAGAAATTTTTGCTTTCGTCCGGCGTTTGAAAAAGTCGTCTGTATTATCACGCGAAAAGGGGAGGTACTACCACCTTTCGACAGAAAGGAGGTGAGAACATGGAACCTAATCGCAGAGAATTTCAAAAGCAATGTGCCTTTCAAAGTTTCTGTAAACGGGTGCTGCACAACGAAGCGTGCAACGCCCACGACGAAATCCGGCGACGCAGGAAACGGGAAGTATCGTTTTGCAACCTTGCCTTGCATGAGGAACGGCAGCTTTACACCGTTGACAAGTATTTTCAAGACGAAGAAGCTGAACCGCGTTATCAAATGGCAGGAAAAGAGATAACCCCGAAACTGCTGCTTGAAGCAATCCGCACTTTGCCGGAGGAAAAAAGGACTGCTATCCTGCTGTACTATTTCGAGGGCATGACCGACGTGGAAATCGGAAAGATGTTCAATACGTCGCGCAGCACGATACAGTACAGACGGACAAGCTCTTTTGAACTGTTAAAGAAATATTTGGAGGGACACGCTGATGAATGGGAAGAATGGTAAACAATCCGACTACCCGGAAATCGCCCTTGTTCCCTATCCCGTCATTGTGGCGGCGAGCAAAGGCGACCCGGACGCTATGAAAATAGTCTTGCAGCATTTCAGCGGCTACATAGCGAGCCTGTCCATGCGGAAGCTCTACGACGAGCGCGGCAACGTCTACTATGGCGTTGACGAGGACATACGGGAACGGCTGCAAGCAAGACTGATGAGGGCTATCCTCACATTTCGGGCTGATGAATAGTTGAGCATGACCGTAAAACGTCTTGTAACCCCTTTTCCGTTTTACGGCAAGCAGAACAGCCATCTTGTTCTTTGAAAAAGAAAGCGGCGCAAGAGAACGGCGACGCAGTATAGGGCAAATCGGATACGTTCCTTTTGTGCCGAGCCATACGGCGGGTGCGCCATGACTTCCCTTTCGGGAACGAGCGAACAACACTACACCGCAAAGCAAGTCAGCAGCTTGCGGGCGACGACACACAAGAGGGATAATGATACTCCCTTACAGCCACAGTCCGAGCGTTAGAAGCGTCGCAGGCAATGGGTAGGGCTGCGTGAGAACCACGCAGGAGTGAAATTCTCGTGGAGCTATGCTAATAGCCGTTCGATTAAAGCCCCTTTTATTCAAAAACATACCTTTGAGCCATTTTGAAAGGGGGTATTCCTATGGCTAAAAAGGAAACTACAAACCATGCCGCCCCTGTTTTGCCTATGCTGAAAACAGTAGAGCAAATGAGCAAGGTTAGCGGTATTGGAGAAAATAAATTACGCGAGCTTATGGATAACGGCGAACTGGAATACGTTCAAAACGGAAACCGCCGCTTGATTGCCGATACCGCTATATGGGATTGGTACGAGCGAGCGAAAACCGCCGTAAAGCCCCCGGCAGAGCAAGGGGGTTAAGTTATGGCAATCTCAACAAGACAGGTAAAAAACAAACGCGACAGCAACGGCGTACTGACCGGACGACCCGGCACAGTCTACGACGTAAACATAAAGTACACCGCCCCGGACGGAAAAAAGAAGTCGTATGCAAAAAAGGGCTTTGCCACCAAAAAGGAAGCAGCACAGCATGAAGCGGAAATGAAAACGAAGCTCCAAAATCCGGGGCAAGTTGCTTCTATTACTTCACAGAGGAAACAGACTGTCGCTGCCTATCTCAATGACTGGGTGGAAAGCTATGCAAGAGTGAACTTGCGCCCCTCTACTTATGACGGGTATAAAAAGACGATTGCAAACTATATCAATCCGTATATCGGCGGCGTTACCCTCAATCAGCTTACCCCTGCTATGGTAGACAAGATGTTTCAGCAGATTATAGACAAAGGCTTGAAGCCGTCCACCGCAGCCGGGGCAAAACGTGTTTTGAGTGTGGCGTTGAGCCATGCCCGCAAATACCGCTATATCGAAACCAACGCGGCAAAAGATACCCTTACGAAGTTTGGGAAAGGCGACAAGACCCCTGACCCTTACACGCCGGAACAGGTGAAAGCCTTAATGCAGCGCGTCGAGGGTACTGTTTGGGAAATGCCTGTTATCTTGGGCGGGCTTTACGGTATGCGCCGTTCTGAAATCTTAGGCTTGCGTTGGCGCAATGTGGATTTGGAGAACAACACCTTTGATGTTACCGAGCAGCTACCTTTCAAGGTACCGCCAAAAACAAAAGTCATTGAAGAAATGGCACCGCCGAAATCCAACGGCAGAAAGCTACCCATTACGGAGCTTGCCCGCCCGTTCTTCCTCAAACAGCTTGCCATGCAGGAAGTACAGAAAGAACAGGCAGCAAAAGACGGAAAGCCTTACTATGACAATGACCTTGTTGTAGCAAAGCCGGACGGCGCACCTATCGCCGCGTCGTGGGTGTCCTCTCAATTTGGAAAGCTGCTTGAAGATTTGGATATGCCGCACATTCGTTTTCACGATTTACGACATACGGCAGCGACCAATATGCACCAACTGACAGGCGACTTCTATACGGTTGGCGAAGTCTTGGGACATACGCTTGCGGGTATCGGCGCGTCGCTTGGGCTTTCCATGAACTTTGAAGCTGTTACCGCCCGTTATGTGGACGTGCGGCTTGAACGAAAAAAAGAAGTTTTGGACGCTTACCATAGCGCGGTGGAAAAAGCAGCCCCGGAGAAACCAAAGGAAGCCGAGCCGAAAAAAGGAAAACGGGCAGCAAAGAAAAAACACAGCGAAATAGACCTTTAACCGCTGTATCTCTTTACTGCTCTTTACAACCTTTTATATGCCCGCGTGGAATTTGGGCACCATTTGGGCACCATTTACGGAAAAAGCACCATGAAAACAGAGGGTAAAAGAAACGCCGACAACTCACAAAAACGTAGTGTTCATGCGGGTTTTCGGCGTTTTCCTATCCCTTAACGGGCTTCTATTCATCTTGTGCGAGAGAGAAAAATTCTACTATTTTTTATATGTTTATGTTTGTTCCGCGTATTTATTACGCGGGTTTTTTGTGATAAAATCAATATGTGCTGTGCCGAAAAAATGGCGCGTCGCAGACGGAGAAAATACAAAAAAAGGTTGATAAAATGAATTATATCGGACAGCTTATAGGAATAGCCGCAATAGGCGTTTCGTCTTTAATATACATACAGAAAAGCAGGCTTAAAATGGTAATTATGAAGCTTGTTACGGATGTTTTATGGGTTTTGCATCATATATCCATAATGAGCTATACGGCGGCGGCGACAACAGGAATTGCAATAATACGCGAAATAGTCTTTCTTCGCAAGCATAAAAAATCGCACGAGATTTATATTCTTATCGGTTTTTCCGCGCTGTTTACCGCGGCGGCAGTATTCACATGGAGGGATTGTTTCAGCGTATTTCCGGCAGTAGGCTCGGTACTGTCCACGCTGGCGTTCGGCAGTAAGGAGGTTCGGCTCATTCGCTTTTTTGCGTTCTTGTCCTCTGTGTGTATGATGATTTACGGAATACACTATATCTCAATTCCGACAATAATAAACGAATGTCTGGTGCAAACCTCAATAATAGCTTCGTTTGTACAGGTGCATAGGAATAGCGGCGGTACCGTTTTGCCTGATAAAAAAGGATAGCACAGGACAGGAAAGTACAACGCAGCACGGCGAAACATAAAGAATGGCGAATTACCGCCCGCGGGCGGTATGCAAAACGAAGCGGCTGTCGTCATGTATCCGTTTGCATACGTCTGCCCACACAAACCCCCGCACAACCGTCCGCACGACCGCCCACGGTTGACTGCCCGCACAACCGCCCGTGCGGCGGCGGGCGCGGGTGTTGAAAATTATATCGGATTCGCGGAAATTGAATATTTGGACAAAATAAGGTTATCGCGGTCAGCGCCGCGATAACCTTATTTTGTCTTTGGCGGACGTGAAATCCGATATTTGCCTTGACAGGCGCAAAACCTGACATTTGTCGTTGTCAGACGCGAAACACGCTATTTGCCGACCTTCCACGGCTTGCCGCTTACATAGCCTTTTTCGTACCAATAGCTGTCATCAACCTCCGACATTTTTCGCCCCTTATGGAAAAGACGGTAAAGATAAAATATTGCTTTTACCTTAACAGACGGAGTAAACCCCGCGCTGAGATTCTCTATTTTTGCCGAAACTCTTTCCGCTTTTTTGGTTATGCTCTTTAAAAAGCGCTCCGGGAGGCTGCTCCAGTTATACCCCCACACGCTTTGAGTGATTTTGTGCGTTCTCCCGATCCCCCAGTAGTTCATGCTGTCCTCAATATCCTTTACGGTTGATCTCAGTCCTCCGCCCGCGGCAGAGGTGATAATAAGAGCCTGCTTTTTCATGAAAGACAAATCGGGACGGTGCACCATCCAGCGGTAGCCGAAGTGGTCGAGCAGCGTTTTAATCTGTCCCGGAGCATGATAAACGTATGACGGAGCGCAGATGATGATAAGCTCCGATTTCTCCATTGCGGCAATTATTTTTTCCATATACTCATAGCCGCCGCAGCGCTCGGAATGACCGTTGAAACAGGCATAGCAGCCCATGCACACATGAGGCATATCCGCGGGCAGGTAAAACTCATACAACTCGCCGCCGCGCAGCAGCCTGTCGATAACCAAATGCGCAGTTCCGTATGTAACCGACAGCTTTTTCCTTTTATTCGGATAAATTACGGTTATGTTCATAATACTTCACCTTTTTTACAGAAATATCACGGCTTTTGTGCCGATTTATTTATTTAATCAGTTTGCACTTATGATATAATAAATACGATAGTTCAAAAACCGCATCTATTATAACACAAAAATAAAAAGAAAGCAATCGTCCGCGATTACTTTCTTTTTATACATGATTGTCCGTTCGCGGCGGCTGCTGTATTGCCGTGCGAAACGACTCGCGGGCGGCGGTGTTCCGATTATTTTTCCTTGCTCGAAATTTTTATCCCGGTTGCCTTTACGCCTGTCTGCTCAACGACAATATCCTTTATTTTGGCAACGCCCTCCGCGTCCAGTTTGTCGCTCTTTACAACAACTCGGACGCCTTCGTCCTCGACAAACGCCACGCAGTCGGAATACCCCTTTGCTTTTACAAGATTTTCTATCGCCGTCTCTTTTTCGGTTATTTCGGCGTACCTTGCCAGTTTTTCCGCCGACTCCGCGCTTGCGTTATTGTCGCCATCGCCTTTTGCCGACACCTTTAAAAGGTCGGTTGCCTCGCTCCGTGCGCAGTCTCTTTCGTACCGAGCCTTTGCAAAATAGTCGCTGCCGTCAGGCTCGGCGGTCGGCGCGTCGCTCCCTGTTTCTGTCGGCAGCGCGTCATTCATCACCGTAACGGTGTCGCTCCTGTCGGTTGACCACCTGTAATACCCCGCCACAATAACCAAAACCGCAAGCGCCGACACAAGAATCTGTTTACTTCTTACTCCGTTTAGCTTTTTTTTCATTTTAATCTCCATTCCGCCGCCCTGCATCGGCATAAAGTGTAATAAAATTTCTCTTATCCGCAGGGCAAGGAATGATAAGAGATTAAAACGCCCATGTGCGTTTCTGAGCGTACGCGAAGAAAATTTTGCACGGGCAATTAAATTTGTCGGAGACAATAACGTGAAAGGAGCTTTCACGTTATTGCCGTTCCTTTTTAACCCGAAATTGTTGCCGTGCCGCATTTTATCTCCGCGGCTCTGTACGCCGTTTTCAGCCTGCAACACTGTCGGGCATCATATTTTTTCTTATATATAAAATATTTATTATTTGCCTTCCGCGCGTTTTCCGACCGTGACCTTGATTCGGTTTCCCGATATTCCGTAAAGAGCCTTGACCGCCTCGTAGATTTCAAGCCGCACCTTTTCATCTCCCGCACCGGTTGCGGCGACGGCAACCCCGGACGGTACGGGCAGTTTTTCCTTTAAAACATACGGCTGCTGCGCGTTCCCCGTCCCGAAAACCTGAATACTTGCTTCGTTTTGGCTCTCGTTCGCCGTCTTTTCACCGTCTGCGCTTGATGTCCTTCCGTTTTTTTCGTTTTTGGCAATTACCTTTTCGTATGCCGTGTCAAAGGCAACCATTACCTCAATGCGTCCCGCGCCGTTGATTTCCGAAATCATGTCGGCAAGCCGCTGCTCCGTTTCGCGCGTGTATGCGGCAATATCAAACTCCGTATTCGGCGCCGTTTCCGCACTCTTTTTCGGCTTTTCCGTTCCCCGACCGCTGAGTGCAAGAATAAGCACCGCCGCGGCAATAATAATCAGTACGGCAGAACGCCGCTTTTTTTGCGGAACGCCGTTTTCGTCAACCACATAGCCGCGCTTTCCTCTGAAAAATTCCTTAAACATATGTCATTATCTCCTTTCGCGGCGGTTTAAAATCAGCCGTCGGTAATACGGATGTTATCACGGCTCACTTCGAATTTTTTGCAAATCAGAGTCTTTGCCGAGTCCGCGGCGTTCTTTCCCGCCGAGCCGCCGAGCGTTACCGTGACCTCGGTTATATCCCCGAAACGTCCGTCGGTTTCTTCCTCGACCGCGACATCTATCTCCGCCGCGCATATGTCTGCCGCACGCAGCTCGTTGTCAATGCTCTCCGCGAGCTTTGCACGGTAGACCCTCAAAACCTCGCTGCGCTCGCGCTCCGTCATGCTGTTCTTCATCTCTACCGCGCGGGCGCGGCTGTCCGAAAGCACCGCCCCGAATCGCTCCCCCGTAATACCGCTAAGAGGCTTGACAAGCGCGATTATAAGCACAAGTCCCATTACCATGCGCACATATTTCTGCATATTGCCGCGCGGCATTATAACATCGCAGATTGCCGCGAGGACGGTTATTCCCGCGACCTGCATTGCCCAGTTCCTAATCCATTCCATAGCCGCCGCCTCCTATCTTCCGAGCATCAGCGCGGAATTTCCTATATTTATTATCAGCGTGAGTATAATTACAAACATTACGCTGACCGCCGCAACCATAGAAAGCGCGCACGATACAGAATCCGCAAGCTCCGATATGCACTTTACAATCCTCTTGTCTGCAATCGGCTGTACCGCCGCGGCGGAAATCCGAAAGACCAGAAGGCACGCCGCAATCTTCATAAGCGGCACGG
>URZD01000103.1 GCA_900552305.1 uncultured Eubacteriales bacterium | reverse complement strand
CCCTTGACTTTATACGCGTCAAAAACGACAATTACGTTACACCTCTTAAAGCCCTGGTAATTGCACAAAATTGTGATAAGCTCGTTTCGCGCATGGTCAAGGCTGTCCTCCGCCAATCTTTTAAGCTCATCCCATGCAAAAATTATGTTGTAACCGTCAACAAGCAGGTATTCCTCCGCATTTACCGTTTTTTTAGGCACATACGGCTTTGCAGACTGCGCCGCTTTGATAACTTTCGGCGCCCTATCTGTTTGACGGCGCTTTATGGGACCATAGGTCCGCTCAAAAATCTTTAAAAGCTCCTTATCCGCCACAATGCTGTCCACATACTCGGCGGCACGCCGCCTTTGCGCGGCAGGGTCGGCAAGTATATCATTCTTTGGTTTCAGTATGCTTTCAAGGTGCATATGCTCTTTAACCTCATTCCACTTTACCGTATAACCCGCGCCGTGAGAGCAAAAAACCGAATCCGCAGGGTTTTGCGTATCACGTTCAAAGTCATAGTCTACAGCGGCAATAACCTCGTCACTGTTGTGACACGGCAAATATCCGCCGAGCGAGCAAGTGAGCCGTCCCGTTCCGCGGGTATACCCTATCACATTACGCGCGTAATCCTGCATTTCCGAAACAGGCGCGCTGCCGCATATAACCGAAAATTCGCCGTCCGTTTCCGGGGCGGACATTGTTCCGCTCATCTGCCTTATATCGGTCATTGCTTTTCCCACCGCCGGGGTCGGAACACGCAGTGTAAAGTCGTACCACGGTTCAAGCAGTACGCTTTCAGCCGATGCAAGACCCTGACGCACGGCGCGGTAGGTTGCCTGCCTAAAGTCGCCGCCCTCCGTGTGTTTTTTATGGGCGCGCCCCGATTTGAGCGTAATTTTTATATCGGTTATCGGTGCGCCGACAAGCGTTCCGATATGCGTTTTTTCCTCCAAATGCGTCAGGATAAGTCTTTGCCAGTTTCGGTCAAGGACATCCTCGCCGCAGTCGCAGCAAAATTTAAGTCCTTCGCCGCGCGGCAGCGGCTCAAGCAGCAAATGCACCTCCGCATAGTGGCGCAGCGGCTCATAGTGACCTACGCCCTCAACCGCGGCGGCAATCGTTTCCTTATATAATATACTGCCGTGTCCAAAGTTAAGGCTGATTCCGAAACGGTCAAAAATTATGCGCTTTAATACCTCCAGCTGTACCTCGCCCATCAGCCGCAGATTTATCTCTTTCAATGCTTCATCATACGAAATATGCAGCGCCGGGTCCTCGCTTTCAAGGCGTTTCAGGCACTCCAAAGCCTTTTGTATATCCGTGCCGTCAAGTATCTCCGCCCTGTAGGACATCACAGGCTCCAAAAATCCGCGTGCCGCATCCGTTTCGCCGCCCAAACCCGCGCCCGCATATGCCGATGACAGTCCCAAAACGGCGCAAACTGTGCCGCACGCCACCTCGTCAACCGTAGTAAATTTCGAGCCCGAATATATCCGTATCTGATTTACCTTTTCCTCTTTTTTGCCGTCGGGAACGTTTACTGTCACCGTATCGCGCACCCGCAATGTTCCGCCGGTAATTTTCATATACGCAAGGCGGTTACCGCGTTCGTCCTCGGAAATTTTGAATACCCTTGCGGCAAACTCCGCACCGTAAATCGGCGTAAGCGTAAAACGGTCAAAAACCGACATAAACTCCTCCACGCCGTCAAGCCGCAGCGCCGAGCCGAAACAGCACGGAACGATATTCCCCGCCCGAACGGAATCCGCTATATCACGCTCCGTAATCTCTTTACCGTCAAGGTACTTTTCCGCAATCGGGTCGTCACAAACTGCAATTTCCTCAAAAAAAGAGTCGGTCGCAGTATCCGAAAAATCAACGCACCGTTTTGTCAGCCGCGCTTTAATATCAGTAAGCACGCGCTCTCTGTCCGCTCCGTCCATATCCATTTTATTTACAAATATAAAAGTAGGTATACTGTAGCCTTCAAGCAGTTTCCATATAGTTTCGGTATGGCTCTGCACTCCGTCCGTACCGCTGATTACAAGAATTGCATAGTCAAGAACGCCGAGGGTACGCTCCGCCTCGGTCGAAAAGTCAACGTGTCCCGGAGTATCGAGTAACGTCAGCTGAGTATCGCCAAACTGCATGATTGCCTGCTTTGAAAAAATCGTTATCCCGCGTTCACGCTCTATTCCGTTCGTATCAAGAAACGCGTCGCCTCGGTCAACCCTGCCCAAGCTGCGGATTTCTCCCGCTTTATAAAGCATCGCCTCTGAAAGAGTTGTTTTTCCCGAGTCAACATGAGCAAGTATTCCTGTTACAATCTTCTTCATAAATACTGTTTAATCCCTTTTTCAAAAATTAAAACAAAGGGATAGTATTTTATCCCTTTGTTTGTGAATTTTAAATATTCAAATGTATTGCATTGCCCGTCTCCGCAGACTCAAACGCAGCCTCCATTACCTTCATAACCCTGAGCGCCTGCTCCGGCTTGATAGTCAGCTCCGCTTTGCCCTCAATCGCGTCAACAAGCTGTCTGTAGACAACATCCAGATTATCCTCTACGTCTGTCGGCTCCGAAAGCGGAATTGTTTCCACCGTTTCGGGACTTCTCGGCGCCATCGTCTTGGTCGGTCCCGCCTTTATGGTCTGAATTTCGTCCGCCCACTTATCCTGTCTTTCAAGGCACTTTACGACCCTTCCGCCGCACGCCCAGTCGTCAATCTGGAGCGTTCCGTCCTTACCCAGAACGTACCAGCGCGGGTGCGAGATGAAGTTGTTTGTCGAAACCTCGATATGTGCCGTCAAGCCGCTTTCAAACGTCATTGTCAGCCTTAGGTTATCGTCAACCTCGGGATAGTTTATCGAATACATTTTGCAGAATACGTTTGTGACCTTCTCGTCGACCATATACATTATCTGGTCTATAAGGTGAACGCCCCAGTCAAGCATCATTCCGCCGCCTTTTTCCTTCTCTGTTCTCCAACCCGCCGGAACTCCGCGCGAACCTTCAACTCTCGACTCGATAACGTACGGCTTGCCGATAACTCCGCTTTCCACCGTCCTGCGCATAAGAACAAAGTCGCGGTTTGTACGGCGGTTTTGGTCAACCGTAAAAACTCTGTCACATTCCTTTGCAACCTGCATAACTTCTTCCAGCTCTACGGATGTCATCGTTGCCGGCTTTTCGCAAAGAACGTGCTTGCCCGCTCTGAGCGCCTTTATCGCAAGTGATTTATGAAAATCGTTTGTCGCTGCCACAAGGATAATATCTATCTCCGGGTCGTTTATGATTTCATCCTCGGATGTGTACGCCACAAGACCCTTTTCCTTCGCGACCGTCAGCCGCTCCGGGTTTATATCCCATACGCCCTTTATCTGTACCTTGGTATTTCCCTTGCTGAGCTGCTTGAAATGGTTTCCCGCCATTCCGCCGAAGCCTATAATTCCAAGTAAGTATTTATCCTTCATTATGCCCACCACATTTCTCCTGCATTCTCGTATATAAGTACATCTTTAAGGAAGGCAATAGCCTTTTCAAGACCCTCGTTCGGCGACATAAGACCGTCCTCATGCTCGATGCTGATAACGCCGTCATAGCCTACCGTTTTAAGCATACTGATTATATCGTTCCACACCTCTTTGCCGTGACCGTAACCGATTGTTCTGAATACCCATGAACGATCCGCTATCTTGCCGTAGCTCTTTGTATCAAGCACACCGTTTACCGCACAGTTTCTTTCGTCAATTTTTGTGTCCTTTGCATGGAAGTGATAAATAGCGCCTTTAAGCGCCTTTATTGCCGATACCGGGTTGATTCCCTGCCAGAACAGGTGGCTCGGGTCAACATTCGCGCCTATTATATCGCCTACCGCCGCGCGGAGTCTAAGCAGCGTTTCCGGATTGTAAACGACAAAACCGGGGTGCATTTCAAACGCAATCTTCTTTATACCGTGCTGCTTTGCAAATTCCGCGGTTTTCTTCCAGTACGGAATAACCTTCTCGTTCCACTGCCAGTCAAGAATTTTACCGAAATCGTCCGGCCACGGACAGGTTACCCAGTTGGGATACATCGAATTTTCGCTGTCGCCCGGGCATCCCGCAAAACCGATTATTGTATCAACTCCGAGAGCCTCTGCCGCAAGTATTGCGTTTATAAACTCATTGTGGAATTTTTCCGCAATCTCTTTCTGCGGGTGGAGCGGATTTCCGTGACACGAAATCGCCGCAATCTCTATTTCATATTTATCAAACAACGCGCGGTATGCCTTTACGGC
This sequence comes from uncultured Eubacteriales bacterium, assembly GCA_900552305.1. Taxonomy (GTDB): domain Bacteria; phylum Bacillota; class Clostridia; order Monoglobales; family Monoglobaceae; genus UMGS1494. Next base: position 3,531 of record URZD01000103.1, on the reverse strand, counting down.
CTCCGGCTTTCCGATAAGCTCCTCAGGCTTCAGATGTACGTTTCCGGGAAAACCTCCCGCACCGACCTCAAGGCTCTGTACACCCAAACCGTGCAGATATTTAAGCGCGTCCTCAAGCGGATATGAGTTGAGAACAGGATTCATAACACCCAATTTCATTGTTTTTTTACCTCCGTTTTACTGTATATATCTTATTTACATTATAAAATATCATATTTTTCGCTTTTTTAATATAAAAGTTTTATGATAAAAATATCGTTTTTTTGTCCTGGCATATTTTTGTCAACCTGATTTTTACCGCAAAATCGCATAAAATCCAAATTACGGGTAAAAAATTTATGTCTTTTACATTTATTTTTCCCTAAAAGGGTTGATTTTTTTTCGGTATTGGTGTACAATATAATCAGTTTGTAACATTTTTGTAATAAAAGTGTAATGTTCTTTTTAAAAACCCGTAATATTTATGTGTTAATATAGGCAGGTATATTTAAAAATAAGGAGTGATTTTTTGCAAAAAACCGTAAAACCCGAGGAAGAATTTCATTCATTCAGTCCGGAGGACATTCTCGGTAACTCAAAATCAAGAAAAAGAACAGGGTTTAAACCCTTTTCCAATATTAAAAGACGTATGGACGGATTTATATGCAGGATTTCGGAAGATTACAGACTGCACGTCCGCAGCCTGTGGCGGGAGTTCCGTTCGCAGATTGCTTTCGGCGCGGTCAGCATCGTTACCGCAGCAGCAATCTGTGCCGCGTTCAACTCGCTGCACTATAAGCTCGGCTATGAGGTGTTTGTTGACGGAGAAAACATCGGAATGGTGACCGACAGCGACACTGTATATGCAGCAATCTCGGAGGTAAGCGACAAAATCGGAACATACCTCGGCGAGAGCTATGACAAAACACCTGTTTTTGTAAGGCGGCTTGTATCCACCGACAATATTGTTGACAAAGATGAGATTTGCAGCACTCTTCTTTCAGAGGTTGACGCAATGGTTGACTGCTACGCGGTTTATATTGACGGAAAGCCGATTTTCGGCGTTTCGAGCAATGACGCGGCAAACTGGGTTTTGAATAAATACAAACAGAAATATACAGGCGAGGAAATTACCGATGATATGGTTGTTGACTTCTGCGAAAAAACCGAGGTAAAAAAGGACTTCCTTCATGTAGGTATGCTTGAAACTCCCGAGGAGGCTTTGGACATACTCTCGGGAAACTCAAAGGAGCTTGCCTCCTACACTGTTCAGCCTAACGACACGCTGTGGGGAATTGCCGCGGCATATGATACGACAGTCGAACACCTTCTTGCTATCAACGAAAACCTCAGCGAGAACATCCGCGACGGCATCACGATAAAGGTTGAGGAATCTGTTCCTCTGCTTTCGGTCAGAACGGTACAGACCGCATCGCTTGTTGAGCCGATACCGTATGAGGTTGAAAAGGTTGACGACAACACTATATATAAGAATACAACAGTCGTTGCCCAGCAGGGTCAAAACGGTGAGGCGCGCGTTCTTGCACGTATTACAAAGGTCAACGGCGTTGAACAGGACAGAAACGTCCTTGAAACAGAAACAATTACGGCGCCCGTAAAGCAAATTGAAAAGGTCGGTACAAAGGAACGCCCCGCAACCACAGGCTCGGGTACGTTTGCACGTCCGACATACGGCAGTCTTTCGTCACGCTACGGCTCGCGCTGGGGCAGACGTCACACGGGAATCGATATTGCCGGTAGCTACAATTCGTCAATCAAGGCGGCTGACGGCGGCGTTGTAACCTATGCCGGATGGATGTCAGGATACGGAAATTATGTCGTAATAAATCATGAAAACGGCTATCAGACAGGCTACGGACACTGTGCGTCCCTCACTGTCAAGGTCGGCGACAGGGTTGCAAAAGGCGATGAGGTCGCAAAAATGGGTAACACCGGCAGAAGCACCGGCACACACCTCCACTTCGAGGTTAAGAAAAACGGCTCGTTTGTTGACCCGCTTACCTATGTAGGCTATTGATAGCAGTAAAATGCTAATCGCTTAATCTATTTTATGCCCGAAAATAAGGTATTTTTAAAAGGGCAGCGAAACGGAGAGTAAAATGGAAAAGAAAATTTTAGTTGTAGATGACGAAAAACCTATTGTTGAGATATTAAAAATAAACCTTCAGAAAGATGGTTATATAGTTTTCGAGGCGTATGACGGCGAGGACGCTGTGAGCAAAGCGCGGACAATTAATCCCGACCTTATTCTGCTTGACGTAATGCTGCCGAAACTCGACGGCTTTTCCGTATGCCGCAAAATACGCGAAACCTCCTCTGTTCCGATAATCATGCTGACCGCACGCGAAGAAGAGGTTGACAAGGTTTTGGGACTGGAGCTTGGCGCGGACGACTACATGACAAAGCCGTTTAGTCTGCGCGAGCTTATGGCACGAATCAAGGCAAACCTCAGAAGAACCGAGCTGCCGTTGCCCGACAGCGACTCGCCCGCGGAGGAAAATCTCGAAATCGGCTGTTTTACGCTTGACTTCAACCGCTATGAGCTTTACAAAAACGGACAGCTTATCAATCTGACCATACGCGAATTTGACCTTATAAAATACCTTGCAAGCCAGCCGAACAAGATATTTTCACGTCAAAAGCTGCTGGAAAGCGTTTGGGATTACGAATACTACGGCGATGTAAGAACGGTTGACGTTACCGTCCGCCGCCTGCGCGAAAAAATTGAGGACGACCCGTCCGACCCTAAGTATATAATGACAAAGCGCGGCGTCGGCTACTATTTTCAGGCGTAAGCGATATGGTATCGGTTACACTTATTGCCGTAGGCAAAATAAAAGAAAAATATCTGCGCGAGGCATTGGACGAATACGCAAAGCGGCTTTCCGCATACTGCAAATTCGAGGTTGTCGAGGTGAAGGACGAAAAAACGCCCGACTCCCCCTCCACCCGCGAAAAGCAGCTTGTTCTTGAAAGAGAGGGCGAGCGTATCTCGGCAAAAATTCCGCAGGGCGCGGCTGTGATTTCACTCTGCGTTGAGGGAAAGCAAATGACCTCCAAGCGTTTTGCGGAGCTTATCTCCAGCTACTCAATCCGCGGAATAAGCAAAATCGCATTTATAATAGGCGGCTCCTTCGGTCTTGACGAAAAAATAAAAGCGCTTTCCGACGTAAGGCTTAGTTTTTCAGAGATGACCTTTCCGCATATGCTTATGCGCGTAATTCTCGCGGAGCAGCTTTACCGCGGTTTTACCATAACCGAGGGCAAAACCTATCACAAATAGGATATGCAAAAACCGATTTATGCGGGGCATGACAAGTCATGCTCCTTTTTATTTTTGTCTTGAAAAAAATTTTCCAAAATTCACACTTTTGTCACAACTTTATTTAAAAATTGTTGTATAATCTCTTTATATAGGTGAATACTTGCTATTTTTCAATAAATGTGGTATCATATATATATTAAATTTTGGGGTGGGAGGATTTTTATGAGTACAGATAATTTAGAAAAGAAAAAAGCACTAGAAGCAGC
>URZD01000102.1 GCA_900552305.1 uncultured Eubacteriales bacterium | reverse complement strand
AACCCGCCGCTGAATATGTGCGGCGCGCCGCCGTAATATGCGCCGAAGCACTCAACACCCGCGGCGGAAACCTCGGCAAGCCGCGCGTTCAGCGCGTCAAAGCCCCCGACCGCGCCGAGGTCAAGATAATACGCGCCGCCCGCACCGCCGCCGTAAAGCGCGGCGTTCGCCGCCCGCGCTGTGAGCGCAGTCTCTGATACCGCACACACGGGCGCAAGGCTGCGCCCGTCCGCCGTTCCGGCGGCAAAGCCGCCCGCCGCGTCAAGATCAAGCGAGCTGACGCTCCCCGAGCCGTAGTATATCCCCACGCGCAAATACTGCGGATATTCTGCGGCATTCGCTGCGCCTGACATCGCGAAAAGCGCGGCGAGCAACGCCGCGATAAGTTTAAAAGCTGTTCTCATTGTTAAAAAACGCGTCCCTTCAAAAAATATGTATCATTCCGATGTGTAGCGATTTCTGCCAAAATCGTATAAAGTCCATATTTATATATTTCAACACAAAAATCCTCATTCCTTGTTAGAGCAATATTAAATTTGTGTTACGGCGCGGCAAGGAGCGTTGCGGGCGCGGCGGCATTTCTGCCATTTTCACTTTAAGAGTCAACGCCCCGCGGCGCACCAAAAAGCATACCGAACGGCAAATTCGAAATAACTCATGCATATATTCCGCAGTAAAAAAGTACAAAAAACGGTAAAACCGTTGACAAAAATCAAAATACACGTTATAATTGGTATGCGTACTAATTAGTAAAGGAGGCGTGTATTTTTTTTCATGAGAAAAGACGGTATTAAAACCAGAGAAAAAATCCTCACCGTGTGCGTCAGGCTGTTTTTGGAACAAGGCTACAAAAACACCTCAATTACGCAAATCACGGAGGAGGCGGGCATCACAAGGGGCAGCTTTCAGAATATCTTTCCGACAAAGGACGCTGTTCTTATGGAGCTTGTAAAAACGATGTTCAGCGGACAGTTCGGCGCGGCAAGGAGCGTTGCGGGCGGCGGTCTGCCGCCGGTTTACACCTATGCGGCGGAGACTGCAATACAGCTCACACTCACGGAGCTTAACGAAAAGCTGCGGGAAATCTATATCGAGGCATACACCCTGCCCGACACGTCTGAATATATCTATTTGCAGACCACTGCGGAGCTTGCGCAGATATTCGGCGATGCCTTTCCCGACTACGCCGCAAGCGATTTTTACGAAATGGAGATCGGCACGGCGGGACTTATGCGCAGCTATATGGCAAGAAAATGCGATATTCATTTTCCGCTTGAGCATAAGCTGAAACGCTTTCTGACGGCGGCAATGCGCGTATACAAGGTGTCGGAGGAGGAACAGGAAAAGGTGCTTGCCTTTGTTGCGGGACTGGATATAAAAAGAATTGCAACAGAGGTCATGCACAGAATGTTTGCAATGCTTGAAATGCAATTTGATTTTAGGCTGTCATCGGACGGCGCGGAATAAGGAGGAATAGGAAATGAAAAAATTATTAGCGGTATTTTTGGTGTTACTTTTGACATCATTTGCGGCGGCAGTATATGCGGACGCGGGCACTCACATTCACTGCGTGTGCGGCGTGACCGACTGCACGAAAAACCACGAGGGCGAGGGCATAGACGATGTAGTCTGGCAGGCATGGAGCGGAGATACCACGATCGGCAAGACAGAAGGGTCAACGGTCGGCTCGGTATATCTTTATCTTGTGGATAACGTCACCATATCAGAAACACTGGAAATCACCAATGTAGACGTGTATCTTTGTCTAAACGGCAAAGCGCTGGCGATAAAGGCAGCGGGCAGTCCCGTTGTCCGCGTTGGCGGAAATCGGAAATTTGTATTATGTGACTGTAAAGGAACAGGCAAAATCACGGGCGTAACCGGTTCGGCAAACAACAATACCGCAAACTTTGGTGCGGTTAACTGCCAAGCGGGCAGCAACTTTGTTATGTACAGCGGCAGCATAGCGGATAACGAAATCAGCAAAGCAAACGGCGGCGGCGTTTATGTAAAAGGCGGAACATTCACCATGTACGGTTGCTCTGTCAGAAAGAATAAGGCGCCGAACGGCTCGGGCGGTGCGATATCGGTAGAAAACGGCAAAATATATACATACGGCGGCGAGATGACGGGAAACAGCGCAATCAACGGCGGCGCCATACACCTTAAAGGCAGTACCGAAGGTGAAATCCGTAGCATAAAAGCGAACGGCAACACCGCGAAAAATATGGGCGGAGCAATGTATACAGAAGCAAACCGTATAATGAGAATCTACTCTGCCGAATTTGGACATAACAATGCAACAAACGGCGGCGCTATTTACGTAAACGGCGACGTAAAAACGGAGGCGGATGCTGCCGTAGACAAGATAGATTTCAACATATATGATTCCGATATACACAACAACATTGCCGGAAACAGCGGCGGCGCTATTTATGCTAACGGCGGCGGCAAAACTTATCGCAGTACAAATATATGGGATACCAAAATATATGATAATTCCGCCGAAGCAGACGGCGGTGGTATTATAGCCGTTTCCGACGCTTATTTTTGTTTATACGGCGTATCAATCACCGATAACACTTGTAAGGACGAAGGCGGCGGCATTGCTATGTCCGGCGGCACTCATCTAACTATTGTCAAATATGACAAACAAACTTATATAAAAGGCAATCGTGCAAAGACCGGCGGCGGCATATACACAACCGCCTCTAATTTTGCTATATACGGTGTAAGCGAAATTGAAGGCAACACCGCCGAAAGCAGGGGCGGCGGAGTGTATGTACAAAGCAACGATAATTGGCTGATATTCAACAACACAACAATAACGAATAATACCGCTCCCATAGGCGGCGGAATTTGCTTGGACAAAAAAGATTACGGAAGACGGCTCGATATTGCCGGCAGCACATCCGTAATCAGAAACACCTCGTCTGTTGACGGCTCGGCAAACAACCTCTATCTTAATAACGGCAACAAGTTCCAGTTTTTCAGAGGCTTAAGCGATAATGCCAGAATAGGCGTGTCCGTAAGCGGAATACCTACATCCGAAAAGCCGATAGACATAGAATCCGCATTTGATGATTTTCACGCAGACGGTGATCACTCTAATCTCATAATACCGGACAACGACAGCTACATGGTTGTATACAAAAATAATTCCCATCAGCTTGTTTCCGGCTGCACGGTAACCTTCGACCCAAATAACGGCGAGGAAGTAAAAATCACAAAAGTACAACACGGCGATACCGTAAGCGGATTTGATTATCCCACCCGTGACGGTTACACATTTGACGAATGGTACTCTAACGGCGCGGCATACAACTTTGATAAGCCGGTAGAAGGTAATCTTACTCTTACGGCAAGGTGGATTAGTTCAAATGAAACTGCACTTAGTGTTACTGCAAACAAAATAGTGGTTTTCAGGCTCAACAAGCCCGCAATTCTACTTGTTGCAAGCTATAACGAAAACGGACTTTTGGATATTAAGAAAAAGCAGCTTGACGGTACGGAAGAAACATCATACATTGGCGTTTTCGAAATCGGCTTAAATACAGAAAACGCAGCCAAAATAGCGGCTTTTCTGTGGGATAATTCCGACGGCAAAGGCATTATCGGTATGCACCCGCTTTGCGAGAGTGCGGCGGCAGAGCTTTACACTGCGCCAAGCACGGAATAATCTATAAAAAACATTCTGCGTATCACTCACAAAAAAACGAAAACGACTTTGCACTCGCGGCAGTGAATAAGCATTTCAAAAAAACAAACCGACCTCAGACAGAAAAAAATCCTCGCCGCAGCCGAATATATGCGCAAGAATTATAACCGTGAGCTGTCAAACGACGCTCTTGCGGAGATTTCAGGCTGCTCAACCGTATATTTTCGCAAGCTGTTTACCGAGGTGTACGGAGCCTCTCCAATCAGCTACCTCCATACGCTGCGTATCGAAAAGGCGAAGGAGCTTTTGTGCAGCGACTGCGGCTCCGTGGGCGCGGTCGCGCTTGCAGTGGGATATAAAAATATATATGCTTTTTCCCGCGCGTTCAAGCGCAGAACGGGAATGTCACCTACCGAGTTTGTCAAAAAGGCAGAAGAACATTAAAAGCCGCCGTGCATGATGCACGGCGGCTTTCCGTTTATGTCTGCAGCGCGGTCACAAGCGCTTTACGCCGTCCGAGCTGCTCAATATCGTTTTTTAAATCAGTGTCATAGTTACATAGTGCTGCTGCGCTATGCCGTTATGCGTTGTAACGCAAAGTATGCCGTCAATCATCTCGACATAATATCTCATCGTATACGATTCGCCGTAGAAATAGTTGGTGCCGCCGTCGCCGTCCGCGGGCGAAAACTCAAACAATCCCGTTTTAAGATTGAAAAGACCTCTTTTCTTCACCGATGAGCCGGGCTTCTGATACTGCACCACCGCATAATTGAATTTTGATATGTCCGATGTCACAGTGGCGATTATGGCTACGCCGTCGCGTGCCTCGCGCATATCGCACCACTCTATATCAGCCTGCATGGTAGCGTTTGTGCCGAAGGTCGCAACCTTAGACCGTGCAAACACCCTCTTGTCGTAAATATTTCCGTCCGCCGTCAGCTCGCAAAGCGCAACATAAACTCCCGAGATCGGCAGCGCTGCCGCAAACTTGATTTCCGCCGTCTGCACAGCCGTGTTGCATACCGCGTACACATACCCCGCAGCGCCATCCGTCACGCCGACCGAATAACCGTCCGCGTCCACGCGCAGCCGTGTTCCGTTGCCGAAAAATATTATCCCCTGCGCGACCGTAACCGTGCCGCTCTCCGCCGAGTAGGTGCATTTGCAGCCGTCAAGGCTCGTTCCGCTGCCCACAAGCGCGGATGTCAAGCCGTTTAAGTCGCTTGTCGAGTAGCTGTCCTTTGTCGGAAACGGCGCAATCCCCGCCCCCGTCAGCTCTCCCGTTATGTTGTTTATGTCCTCTGTTCCGTAGCTTTCATCATCTACAAAGCTGTAATGTAGTCCCATTCTTTAAATCCTCCTTTACGCCGTTTCCGTTTTCTCGAAGGTAGGTCTTACCCCCGATTCGTTCACATCCGCATATATCATCACGCCGCTGATTCGGCGTTTCTCGGTCGCGCGAAAGCTGCCGAACTCAAACCGCACTCTGACCGTATCGCCGAGGGCGTAGTCCGTGCCGTATTCAAGCCGCCGCACCTCCGCCTCGCACTCGATATTCGTTTTCTTCTCCGCAAGAGCCGCAACTGCCTCCTCTTGGGTCATCTGCCCCGAAAGTACCGTTTCCCACTTCTTTGCGCCGCTCTCGCTCCCCTGCGGAATGTTCACCCACACGCTTTTGGGAGCCTCCTCGCTGACCTTCCACGCTCCGTCCGCCGTGTCCGAGTACAGATAGCTGCCCTCCGTACACTTTATGCCGAACTGCGTATATGTAGCGGTGATTATGCGGTAGTAGGTGTACGCATTCGCCGCCCTTTTATTGCTGAGCGTGGGTGTGTTCGTTTTCGGATTCCATGTGCCTTTGTACTCCATTTTGCGTTCGTACCATCCGCCCGAATTGACATTTTCCTGTCGGTCGCAGGTGTACGTCATATCGTACGCGGTAAGCTCCGACGCCGCGACCGTCGCAAGACGTTCCGCGCCGCTGTATACCTCAAATATGAGCTTTTTTGCCGCATAGTCCACCCGCACCCGAAACCCAAGCCCCGTATCGCGCAAAACCTCACAAACCACGTCATAAACCGTCTTTGGCGCGTCCGTTTTGTAGTCCTTTTTTATCTCCGTACCCGAAAAGCTCCCCGCAGTGACAAAGTCACCCGCGCCCGAGGTAACCGCGTATGCGGCGGTCGCGGACGGCAGCGCGTTGGTTTTCTCAAACGCCTGCACGCACCTCTTTGTCAGCAGCCACTCGGGCGTGCGCCCGAATACCGCAATGTCCCCGCCTATGCTCCACGAGGTGACAACCGCCCACACATCGCCGCAGCGGCAGTACAGAAACTCGTTTTCGGAAAGCAGCTCGGCAAGCTCCTTTCGGTCAAGCGACAAATGCGCCTCCAGCTTGCCGCAGCCGCAGTAGTTAAGCTCAATATTCAGCGAAATATAGTCCTTGAACTGCGCCAAATGCGTGAACGAAAAATCGTAAAAGCTGACGTCCTCTTTTCTCATCTATATCACCGCCGATTCAAGGTATTTGTTGTTGAAGATACACGCCACAACCGCGCCCGACTGCGCGTCGCCCACGCTTACGCCTATTACGTTTCTGCCGCGTTCTAAGCGAAAGTCGCTTAAGTACGTATCGTCCGAAAGCTGCTCGGTTACCGTGCCGAGCCTTGACGATGTGAGCCGCCGCTCGGGGATGTCGATTTTCACCACGTCCCCCGACTGCGGCGTGTACGAAAAGCTCACAAATGCACCCGTTGTGCTGTTTGTGACCTTGACCGTTTCCGCACTTGACAGCGTTTTTGTGAAGCGTATCGCGATAATCGGCTCGACCGCCGCGCTGCCGATATTGAACGCGGTATTCTCCGCCGCGGTTGTGCCGAACACCGCGGACAGAGTAAACGGCGTTGACAGATTCTTTATACGGCGGTAAATCGGAATTTCCGTATCCGCCGCGTCCTCGAAATACGGACTGTCGCAGACAAACTGCACCGTAAGCGTGGCTATTTTGCCCGCGGCAATCCGCTCCGCATCGGGGATTGTGGTCTGACTGCAATAGATTCTGCGCGCAATGCCACCCTCCGAAGTGTCGGAGATGTAAAGCGTACCCTCCTCTGACAGGACATCGATTATGCGGCGCACCTCTGCCGCCGTACCCGCGCCGCTTATATCGACCGAGATTGTCAGAGCGCGCGGTACTGCGCGGCGCGACAGGGTTTTCTGCCCGTCGCAGCCGTAGTAAACCGCACTTTCGTATTCAAACTCTACCGTACCGAATCCCGCAAGGTCCTTTATCATGATTCCGTGATTACCGCCGCCGTACATCAAAACCTCGCCGAGCCTGTTTTTGTATTTCAGTATAAGCATATTTTGCCTCCTTTAGTTGCCGCGCATCCGCGCAAGGGTTGCGGCATTTTTAGCCGTTCTCAGCTGCTTGGTCGTTGTGTCCTGTGATGAGTTGAAATTATACGTTGTTTTGTACGTATTTCCCGACCCTGCATTTTTTATCCCTGCCGCAGATGCCTTTGCCGCAAGCTCCGCCGCAACCGCGTCCATCACGCTAAGCATTTCCGCCCGTATTCCGTCCATTATAGCCGGAATTTTCGAGCCGAATCCGCTTGCAAAGCTGTCCGCCGAGTTCTCGCCCAAACGGTAGTAACTGTCCGGCACGTTCTCAAAGCTCATCTCCAGCATCTGAATAAATCCGCCGTTTTCCGAATTTTCGATGCTGAAGTATGCGTCGTTGAACGCCTCCGCCGAGCCAATCCCCGCCTCCTTCAGCTTGTCATAGTCCAGATACGGAAGCAGCGTGTCCGCGGTCAGTTCCCGCTCGCTTTTGTACTCATTGTATCCGTTTATATAGGCTTGAAGTTCGCTCTCACTTGATGAAAGTAATGCGTTTGCCGCCTTTAAGCCATCCTCGGGCGACATTTTACCGATGTCGCTCAATACCTCCCTCGGCAGGTCCTTTATCTCCGCCAGCTTTAAAATCGCCGCGCGGAAATTTTTGACTTCCTGAATTTTGTCCTTAAAATCGGCAACCCCCGTAAGCGTGTAACTGACGTCGCCGCCGAGTCTGCCCACCCCCTTCAGGGTGACGTTCTGATACTTGTACCACGGATCGTCGCTTTTCAGATTTTCCTCAAGGTCCTTTTTAAGACCCGCAACCGTTTCCGCCATCTTGCGGCGGCGT
>URZD01000101.1 GCA_900552305.1 uncultured Eubacteriales bacterium | reverse complement strand
TGACTTTTGGGGTAATTTTATGCTAAACTATTTTAGCAAGGAAAAACAGATTGCGATAGCCGAAAAAATATATCAAAAGGCGGCATGAATTATTGCTTTGACGGCTGCTTAACTGTTTTAGCAAGGAGAAAATATTATGGCATACTCGCTGGAAAAGATAGCGAAGGAATTCGGGATAAGCAAGTCGGCTGTTTCGTTCATCATAAACGGCAAGGCGGCGGAGAACAGAATAAGTCCTGAGCTTGAGGAAAAGGTAAAGGAATTTTGCGAATCGGTGAATTACCGACCCAACATTCATGCGCGGCGCATGAGCAGCCGTATTGTCGGGAACGTCGGACTGCTTATCAACGAGAGTATGCTCGCGGACAGGGAAAACCCGTTCTCCGACCAGATTATAAGCGAGATTACGGGCGGCGCGGTGCTTGCCGCGGCGAAAAAAGGCTTCAGAGTCACAATTCAGCTGTACGACAGCTCTATGGACGAGGAAAAGGTCTTTGAATGGCTGCGTAACCGCGAGGTTGACGGACTGATATATTACGGAGATTCGTTCGACTGGGACTGGATGAAATCGTTTCTGGAGGAAAAACGCTGCGTTGTGGGAATCGGTATCGAGCCTATGGACGGCGTTTCGACCGTGAACATAAACAACTCCGAAATGATGTATGAGCTGACGCGGCGGCTTATTCGGCGCGGCAGAAAGCAATATTGTTATGTTACGGGAACGGACAGCTATGTGGGATATACAAGACTTCTCGGAATGTATGACGCCATGAAGGAGGGCAGAGCCGAAGCGGGAGAAGAGTTCGGACTTGCAAACCATTTTTGCGCGGACTTTTCGGAGGACAAGGCATATGCCGAATTTATGAAGATACCGCTTAACTTTGACGCGGTAATATGCGAGAATGATGATATGGCGGTCGGCGCTCTGCGCGCACTGCGGGAACGCGGGGTAAGGATTCCGGAGGATGTAAGCATTATCGGCGCGGACAATATCAAGGCGACGGCGTATACCGACCCGCCGATTACAACATTTGACAATATGAGTACGGAGCTTGGCAAAACGGCGTTTAACGAGCTTTACAGACTGATAAACGGCGAGAAACCCCGCGCGACAGAGCTTGAAAGCAGAATAATAGAGAGAAATTCAATATAAATCAAGAGATGGGGATGTAAAAAAGGTAATTGACTTTTTTACAGCGGCGGGCAAACCGAATTTTTCGGCGATAGGTACAATTCCCGCCGAAAGCGCCAAAGAACGGAATAAAATTAAAAATAAATATACAAAAAGGGCGGCGGTTCGACCGCAAATCGGAGGACGGCTCAAGCCTTATGGGCTAAGTGTTCAAAAAGATTATGACTTTTTAATCACACGGCATATCGGATTTAACTCGCGTGCGCCTAATCAGTCGGCTTGGCGGATTGCTTGGTTTGGCGGATTGCTTGGTTTGGCGGATTGCTTGGTTTGGCGGATTGCTTGGCTTGGCGGATTGCTTGGCTTGGAAAGACTGAAAATCCGATTTGAAATTTGTCGGACGGCTTCCCTGAAAAATTTATTGCTTACTGCTAAACCGGTTAAGCAGAGAGGAGAAATGAAAAATGGATTACAAGGATTACAAAACCTGCCGTGCGGTTGTTATAGAAAGACCGCATTACGCAAACCTGAGGGAAATCAAACTGACCGAGCCGAGAGAGGACGCATACATATGCCAGACCCTGTTTTCGGCTATCTCAACGGGAACTGACATGAAAACGTACAAGGGGATGCAGCACCCGGAGCAGTGCTATTATCCGCTTGTTCCGGGCTATGAGACAGCGGGTATCGTTGTGGCAAAGGCGCCGGGCGCAAGAGCCGACCTTGAAATCGGCGACCGCGTAATGATTAACGAGTGCCGTCAGTACGGAGATGTATGCGCGGCATGGGGCGGCGGCAGCGAGTTCACAATCAAGGATTCGTTCACGACAAACAACCAGTTTGACTATAGCGTAAAGCTGCCTGACAACGTAACCTATGAGCAGGGCGTTTTGGCATACCTCGCCTGCGTTCCGCTGAAGGGAATAAAAAGACTGACCCTCCGTCCGAACGAAACAATCGTTGTTATCGGCGCGGGCATGGTCGGTATCTCGGCTATTCAGGAGCTGAAAATACTTGAGCCGACGCTTCAGGTAATCTGCATAGAGCGCAACGCGTTCAGAAGGAGCATTGCGGAGAACTATGCCGACATAGTTACGTCGCCGGAGAACGCGATAAGCGTGATTTCCGACGCGACAAACGGCAAAATGGCGGATCAGCTTATGGAGTGCTCGGGCAATCCCGAGGTTGTAGGCACGCTGCACCAGTACATCAAGGACGGCGGCTGGGAGGACAATGACCGCCCCGCACACATCCATCTCCAGGGCGATTACCCCGACAGAATTATATTTGACCACTACCACAGATGGTTTGTAAAGAACGCGACAATCACAATGACCTGTGCGCTCCGCGCGGGCTGCAAGGAGCAGGTTCTAAAGTGGATTTCGGAGGGCAAGTTTGACACATCCAAGCTGCCGTACGAGGTATGGGGCGTTTCAAAGGTTAAAGAGGCGTTCGAGCATCAGGAAAAAGCGGGCGCGGACTGCTTTAAGATACTGCTTGACTGGAGCAAATAGGAATCGGGCAAACCGAAGCATTTTTCTGTCCCTCGGGCGGATAGTGTAAAAAATTTTGACTGAAAGGAGCGATACCATGAAATTCGGAAATGCGGCATGGGGTTTCCGCGAACTGGAGCTTGAAGAGCAGCTGAAAATCACAAGCGGAATGGGTCTTAAAATCCACGAGCTGGGGATTGCCAATGCCGAAACGGACATAAAGACTGACGCGTCGGACGCGGAGCTTGAAAGCGTGCGCGCGCTTTATGAAAAATACGGAATCGGGCTTTTGTGCGCCGCAACGGGTAACGATTTTACCTGCGGAAACAGCGACGACGTTGAAAAAATCAAGCGCGTGACGGATATGTGCGCCGTACTCGGCGTAAAATACCTCCGTATATTTGCGGGTTTTTCGCACAAGGAGGAGGTCACGGGCGAGCGTTGGCAAACAATGGTCGAAAGCCTTAACCGCTGCGCGGAGCACGCAAAGAAAAAGAATGTTGTGCTTGTTGTCGAAACGCACGGCGGAGTTGACGGCTTTGACGGCGGCGAGGTCGAGCATTTTAACTCGGTCACGACCTGTGCCGATACGCTGAAAAGACTGCTTGACGAGATTGACGAGAGCATAATGTTCAACTATGACCCCGCAAACCTTTACGCGGTGGGACACAGCGACCCAAGCGAGGTCTATGAGCTGCTGCGCGGCAGGGTTGCGTACGTTCACCTCAAAGACTTTAAGACAATGCCGTCGGGTCACAAAAAGCCTGCGGCGTGCGGAGAGAGCGGGATGGACTGGAAAAAAATCGCGGCGGGACTGAAGGACTTTGACGGCCCTCTGCTCTTTGAGTATGAAATTCCGTCGGATTTGGAGGACGGACTCAGACGTTCCTATGAATTTGCAAAAAAAGTTTTTAATGAATAAAAAATATAAAGGAGACGAAAAATGAAACCGAAAATTATTTTTATGCCTCACGCAAATATTCAGTATTCGCAGCTGGCACCGGAGAAAAGACAGTGGGTTATGAAGAACTGCTACGAAAAGCTGTTTGACATAATCGCGGACGGAGATTACAAGATTGCCTTTGAGGCAAGCGGCATCACAATCGAGGAAATGTCAAAACAGGCGCCGGAGGTGCTTGCAAAGCTGCGCGCGCTTGTTTCGGAGGGCAAAATCGAGCCTGTCTGCTCGCCGTATATTCACTTTATGCTGTCGAATATTCCGAAGGAGCTTTGTCTGCACTCGCTCAAACACTCAATAGAGGTTTGGGAGAAATATACGGGCAAGCGTCCGAGAATCGGCTGGAACCCCGAGTGCGGCTGGGCAAGCTATATCCCCGACGTATACAAGGAGGCGGGACTGGAGGCTCTTGTAATGGACGCCGATTCGTTCCTTCTCTCGTTTGACGAAATCCGCAAGGCTACGGGACTTTCGTATGACGTTGAGGGTCACTCCAACAAAAATCATCTGTTCAAGATTGAGGAATACATAAAGGATAAGCCGGAATTTCTCAAATACATCACCAATCCGTCGTATGCACCGAACGGTCTTAAAATGATTTTCCGCAGCGACTGCATGGCAAACCTTCTGCTGTGGTACCTTATGGGCGCGACCGAGGGACTGCGCGAGGAGCCGATTAACATGGGCGAGATAAAGACCATGCTTGCGGCTTGGCAGGACAGAATAAAGGCGAGCGGCACGTTTATCATGCCGTATGCCGAGGACGCGGAGTACATCGGCTCAAGCGCGTACTTCTATGTAAAGCAGTTCAACCAGGCGCGGTTCTTTGAGGAGGAGCCGGGCAGCGTGGGCAGATTTAAGGAAATCCTTGACGCGGCAAAGGCGGCGGGATATGAGTTTGCGACCCCGTCCGAGGTTTTGGAGAGCGGCAACGTATTCGAGAACGAGTATGTCGAGAATATAGAAAACGGCGTTGCATGGCACGGCGGCACGGCAAAGGCGTGGGCGAATACCGAGTATTCAAGGATTATGGACCCGGTATGCCTTGCAATCTTCAACGGTATCAATACGGTTAAGGAGAGAACGGGCAACACGCTTGACCTTGACAATGCGCTGAAGGCGCTTGCGTCCGCGTGGGTTTCCGACTCGCGCTGGCCTCCGGCGCCGACCTCACCGGGCAGATTCAATGTTAAGGAATCGATTGCGGATATGTTCCTTGCGAACGAGTGCATAGAGAAGGCGATGGAGAAGGCAGGAATCGCGAAAAAACGCGCTCTCTATTCGCCGTCGCTTATGAAAACACAAATTGAGGCTATTGAAAGAAAGCTCATGGGAATGGAGTATTTCGGTGAATAAGAATATTCACGGGCGTGCGGCGAAACCGCACGAAAACAGTATTTGCGCGGAGGAAAATCCGCAAAACGACCCTTGCACGGGCAAAGTCCCCAAAAAGGAAATAAGGCTTGCGCATTTTCAGATAACAAAGAGCTGCAACCTCCGCTGTCCGTTCTGCGGACAGTGGGGCAGCCGCGGCTTTTTTGCGGACGCAAACGGCTTGGCGCTTTCGCTTGACGAATGGCTTGACGCGGCGCGTCAGCTTGCCATGCTCTCGCCGCGCCCAAAGATTATGCTTTGGGGCGGCGAGCCGCTTTGCTGTCCGTTTTTTGACGAGCTTGCAGCGGCGCTTTGCGATATGGGTTTTACGCTGCAAGCGGTGACGAACGGCGTGCTTATCGACAGGCATATCGATGTAATACGGCGGTACTTTGAACGGGTTTATGTGTCAGTGGACGGACTGCGCGAGGTGCATGACGCGATACGCGGAGCGGGCGTTTTTGACAGGGTTGACAAAAATATCCGTATGCTTGACCCAAGCCGCGTGACGGTTATGACGGTTGCGACAAAGGAGCTTGACCCCTATGCGCTTGCCGAGTATTTTGCCGATTATACGATATATCTGCAAACCATGATAGCGCTCAGCGCGGAGGAAATCGCGGAGTATAAGAGTTGGCTGCGCGGCTGCTTTGGCACGGAGGCGAGCGAGATAGACGCGTGGCTCGGCTGCGGCTTTAAGGGCAGCTATAAAAACCTTCCGAAGAACGTGGTTCTTATGCCCCACGGCAGCGAGGCAAGGAACGAATACTGTCTTTCGCCGTTTAAGCATATTCATATTTCGTGGAACGGAAATCTGCTCTACTGTACGGATTTTTACGATTTTTCAGCGGGGAATATCAGGGACGCAAGCATTGCCGATATTTTCGGCAATGAAAAATCAGAGAGATTCAGACGCGAGATTATGAACGGAAAATGCGTAACCTGTCGGCATTGTTCATGGAGAAATAACTCAACCTTTGATTAACATTCGCGCAAAAGGGCGGGGCATTTTGTCCCGCCCTTTTGTGCTTTTTGTACGGTTTTTGTTGTTATTCAGGCATATTTTGATTAAGCCGTACACTTGAAAAAATTTGTATTCTGTGATAAAATAAATAAAAAAAGATAAGAATACGGGGCGAAAAATTATGTATAAGGGTGCGGTGTTTTTTGACTATGACGGAACGCTGACGGACGAGCGTGAGGGGATTTTCTTCCCTACCGAAAAGACAATAGAAACGCTGAAGGGACTGCGCGCAAACGGGTATCTGACGGTAATCGCGACAGGCAGAATGAAGCCGCTGACCGCGCAGGTTTCGGATTTGTTTTCAGGCTATGTGACGAGCGACGGCTCGTATGCCGAGATAGACGGCGTGACCGTGTGCGACAGGCTGATTGACGAGGATATTCAGCATGAGGCAATGAAATTTTGTGAAGAAAACGGTATGTATTACGCTTTGGAGCGGCAGAACGCCGCGTACACAAACGGCACGGAGGACAAGCACTTTCTTGATATGCTGGACAATTTTAAGCTGAGCCGCGAGTATTACAGACCACTGAGCGAGCAGCCGAACGTGCGCGCAAACAAGATGATGGTGTCATATGAGGATGAGAACGCCGTCAAGGCATTTGCCGAAAGATTCCGCGGCAGGCTTACGGTAAGTCCGCACCGATTTTTCCTTTCGGCGGACGTTGACGCGTGCGGAATTACGAAGGCTGTGGGGATAAAGGCGATTATAGAATACCTCGGAATGGATATTGACAACACCTATGCCATAGGCGACGGAACGAACGATGTCGCCATGATAAAAACGGTGGGTCACGGCGTGGCTATGGTAAATCACACGCCGCTGCTTGACGGAGTTGCGGAGTTTTACACCAAAAGCGTGGCAGGCGAGGGTGTATACCGCGCATTTCACGACCATTATAAGCTTTTTGGGATATGAAAAGTCCGAAACGGGAAAGCCGATAATTTAAAAACATCGGCTTTAATCGTCCGCGCCGCGTTATTTTTCGCCGTCTGCGCCATTACTGCCGCCGTTATTTTCCGCGTCCGCGCCGCGTTATTTTTCGCCGTCTGCGCCATTACTGCCCCCGTTATTTTCCGCGTCCGCGCCGCCGTCTGCGTCATTGCTGCGAGCCGCCTTCTGCGCCTCCTTTAAAGTGAGAAAATCGTTAAGCATTACGTTAAGCAGCGCCATGACGGGGGATGCGAAAAATATTCCCAAAACGCCGAAAAAGCTGCCGCCGACAAGGATTCCGAGTATTACCCAGAACGGCTTTACGTTAAGATGATCCTTGACAAGCGCGGGGTTTATTATGTTTCCGTCAACCTGCTGAAGAACAAGGATTGCGACCGCAATCATACACGCCTTGGCGGGTCCCATGACGAACAGCGTCACAACGGTTGAAACGACGCCGGAGATAATCGCACCGAAATACGGAATAAGATTGCAAAGACCGAGCATCGCCGCAAATACGGTCGCATACTTTATGCGCATGGCGGCAAAGACGACCAGCGACAGCGCAAACACGATAAGCGCGTCCGTAAACTGGCAGACTATATATCTATAGACAAATGTGTTTATGCTTAACGCATACTTGCGGATAAAACCTCTTGCGGAGGGCTTTACGGCAAGACTTGCGACCCGCATAAACGCGGATTTAAGGTTGCTGCGGTCAAGCAGCACATATACGGAAATAATAATCCCCATAAAGACGTTAAAGAACGAGGACGAAATCCCCATGACTCCCTCGGCGTACTTGCCTATGCTTGATACCTCAAACTTTGAAAGGATTTTTTCGGGAGTAATGCTGCCGAGCAGCGAGTCGAACTTAAAGCCGTAAAAATCGGTTTCGCGAAGGAATGTGATAATATTTTTTATAAGCGCGGGCGAGTACGCGATAAAGTCGGAGATGCTGCGCATCGCAAGCGGAACGACAAACGCGATAATTCCCGCAAGGACTGCGATAATTCCGGCATAGACAACGGCTACCGCCATTCCGCGCCGACCGCGGCGGATAAAGCCG
>URZD01000100.1 GCA_900552305.1 uncultured Eubacteriales bacterium | reverse complement strand
ACGGCGTAACAAAGGCGGTCGAGAACGTAAACAACGAGATTGCGGACGCGCTTCTCGGCTTTAACGTGCTTGACCAGGTAAAAATAGACAAAACCCTGATAGAGCTTGACGGAACGCCCAACAAATCCAGACTCGGAGCAAACGCGCTGCTCGGCGTATCTCTCGCTTGCGCAAAGGCGGCTGCCGCCGCGCTCGGTTTAAGCCTTTACCGGTATATCGGCGGCGTAAATTCCAAGGTAATGCCCGTGCCGATGATGAACATAATAAACGGCGGCAAGCACGCCGATAACTCCATAAGCTGCCAGGAATTTATGATAATGCCCGTGGGCGCAAAGTCGTTTCGCGAGGCGCTGCGGTGGTGTTCGGAGGTTTTTCATACTCTTAAAAAGCTGCTGAAGGAAAAAGGCTACTCCACCGCTGTCGGTGACGAGGGCGGCTTTGCGCCCAACCTCGGCAGTGACGAGGAGGCTGTGCAGCTGATTGTCGAGGCAATAGAACACGCAGGCTACAAGCCGTATGACGACTTCCGTATTGCGCTTGACCCCGCGTCAACCGAAATGTACGAGGAAGCAAAAAAACATGGCGAAGCCGGAAAATACTATTTCTGGAAAACCGACAGAATGTTATCCGCCGAGGAAATGGTAGAATTTTGGGCAGGCTGGGTATCAAAATACCCGATTATCTCAATCGAGGACGGCATGGCCGAGGAGGACTGGGAAGGCTGGGATATGCTGACAAAACGGCTCGGCGGCAAAATCCAGCTTGTTGGCGACGATTTGTTTGTAACAAACACTCAGCGTCTTAAAAAGGGCATAAGTCTGGGCGTGGCGAACTCAATTCTGATTAAGGTAAATCAGATAGGAACGCTGACCGAAACGCTTGACGCGATAGAAACGGCAAACCGTGCCGGTTATACCGCCGTGACATCGCACAGGAGCGGCGAAACCGAGGATACAACGATTGCGGATATTGCGGTTGCGACAAACGCGGGTCAGATAAAAACCGGCGCGCCGTCAAGAACCGACAGAACGGCAAAATATAACCGACTGCTCCGAATTGAGGAAGAACTCGGCGACATTGCGGAATATCACGGAATGGACTCATGGTTTAACCTTAAAAATAAATAGGCTGCCAAGTAACCGCGTTTTTTGCAGCCGCTTATTAAGATAATCCAAATAATTCAAATGTCCGAAGGTCTTACTCCGACCTTCGGACGTTATTACTCAGTATTGTTGCGGCAATAACCGCGTCAAAGCCGCAATCAGCCTAACTCAATTTATCTCCCGCCCGTTCTCTGATAATATAGAGCGGACGTTTTTTGCTTTCGGTCGAAATCTGCGCTATATACTCGCCGATTATCCCAAGCGCCCCAAGCTGTGTTCCGCTCATCAGAAACGCAAAAAACGCAAGTCCCGCACCCGACACCAGAGTGCGGCGTGAAAACAGCATATACACAAGCGCCGCAGCCGAGCAAAGCAGCAAAGCCGCGCCGAGGACGGATATAATCCGCAGCGGAAGGTACGAAAACGATACAAAACCTGACGCCGCATATCTCAGCAGCTTGAAAAACGACCACGAACTTTTTCCGCCGCTGCGCGGCTCTGCGGCATACGGCATATAAAAGGTTTTAAATCCGAGCCACGGAAATATTCCCTTTGAAAAACGCATATGCTCAGGCATGGTCAAAAAAGCGTCCGCAGCCGTGCGGCGCAGCATACGAAAATCGCTCGCTCCTGCCTTCAGTCTTACGCCCAAACATACGTTTGCCGACCTGTAAAACCACTTTTTGCACATCGTTATAAATCTGCCCTCGCAGCGCTTTGTCTGAAAAAGCGTTACCGCGTCATACTCCGTATTGTTTTCCAAAAATTCAAGCATTTTGACCACAGATTCCGGTCGCTGCTGCATATCCGCGTCTATTGTCGCCGTGTATTCGCCGCGGCTTTCGTTTATACCCGCATACATCGCAGCCTCCTTGCCGAAGTTGCGCGAAAAGCTGATGCCCTTAACCTTTTTTGAGCCTTTACACAGTCCGCATATTATTTTCCATGTCTTGTCAGCGCTGCCGTCATCAACAAAAACGATTTCATAATCAAAATCCCGCGTATCAAATGCGGCGCGGCAGGCGTCAAAAGAAGAGGTTATATTTTCCTCCTCGTTAAAGCACGGCACAACAAGCGAAAGTTTCATCAGAAATACCTCAATCAAAAACAAATTTTTATGTATGCCGCCGCCTTGCAGAGAAAAAATATCCCGCAAAAATATTATTTACATTTATTGAGAAAATAAAACCGTTAATACAAAAAAACGGTTTCGCGACTTACGCCGCGAAACCGAATGCGAATGTGCAAAATCTCTTATATATTGAACTTTTCATGAATTGCCTGAACGGCTCTTTCCGCGTTCTTAACGTTGATAAGTACGGATACCTTTGTTTCCGATGTGGAAATCATATGGATGTTGATTCCCGCGTCATAAAGCGCCTCGAACATCTTTGCCGCAACACCGGGGTTATTTACCATTCCCGCGCCGACAATGGAAACCTTGCTTATGTCCTCGCGGTGTGTAATATTCTCGTAGCAAAGCGAGTTTTTCTCCTCCTCAAGCAGTTTAAGCGCAGCGTCAAGATGATCCTTTGTCACGGTAAATGAAATATCCTTTTTATTATCTCTGCCGATTGACTGAAGGATAACATCCACGTTTATGTTATTCTTCGCAAGCAGCGAGAAAACTTTAAACGCGATACCCGGCTTATCCTCAAGACCTATTATAGCTATGCGTGCAACGTCGTTATCACGCGCAATACCTCTGATTAACATTTTTTCCACAGTAACCGCCTCCTTAACGATTGTTCCGTCTATTTTTTCAAAGCTCGACTTTACCTCCAACTTAACTCCGTACTTCTTTGCCATCTCTACCGAACGGTTATGAAGTACGTTTGCGCCAAGGCTTGCAAGCTCAAGCATCTCGTCATATGTGATTTCGTCAAGCTTTTTCGCATTCTTTACGATTCTCGGGTCGGCGGTGTAAACACCGTCAACATCGGTATATATCTCGCATTTGTCAGCGTGTATTGCCGCCGCAATCGCAACTGCGGAGGTATCGCTTCCCCCTCTGCCGAGGGTTGTTATGTCGTCGTACTTGTCAAGTCCCTGAAAACCCGCAACAATTACGATTTTCTTCTTGTCAAGCTCCGACAGAATACGCTCCGTGTCGATACGGTCGATTCTTGCGTTGCCCGAGTTGGAGTTTGTGACAAACCCCGCCTGCCAGCCCGTGAGCGATATGACCGGCGCGCCGATTTTCTCTATCGCCATTGCAAGCAATGCAATGGAAATCTGCTCGCCGGTGGCAAGGAGCATATCCATTTCGCGCTTGGACGGATTTTCGTTGATTTCGCGAGCCTTCTCGATTAAGTCATCGGTAGTGTCGCCCTGTGCCGAAACAACAACGACAACCGAATTTCCGTCGCGATAGGCGTCAACAACCCTGTTTGCGACGTTTCTCACCTTTTGGGCGTCGGCAACAGAGCTGCCTCCGAATTTCTGAACAATAATTCCCAATTAAAAAACCTCCGATTTAATTTATTTCTACAGCGCCCACATTGTCCGGTTCAAGGATTGTGAGGTGCCATTGCTTAGTTTTCCTGTTTAGTGCGCCGCTCATTGCGGCGTTGAAGTTCCTGTTCGACTCGTCTGTGATTGCCATAATTGTCGGTCCCGCTCCGCTCAGATAGACTCCGTGCGCGCCGTTACGGTAGCACAGACGGAAAATCTCGTCCATATGCGGAATAAGCCGTTTTCTGTAGTTTTGGTGCAGCCTGTCGCCGATTGCGGCGCGGATATTCTCATAATCGCCCGAAACAAGACTTGCCGCAAGAAGCGCGCTGTGTCCCGCGTTGTACACTGCGTCACGGTGCGGAACAAATGACGGCAGAATCGATCGCGACTTTTTTGTCGCAAGCTTAAATTCGGGAATAATCGCCGCAAAACGCAGTCCGCCGTGCAGCGGCTGTTTTACATAGCTGATTTTTCGTCTGCCGCAGACATTGACCGTAAAACCGCCCATAACCGCAGGCGTTACATTATCTGCGTGACCTTCAATCCGAGCCGCCAGATTAAGAATATCGTCACGCGAGAGCGGGTTGCCCGCAAGAGCGTTGCCCGCCGTCAGTCCGCCGACAATCCCCGCGCTGCTGCTGCCAAGACCGCGGGTCACCGGGACGTTGTTTTCAAGCGTTATATGAAGCCCGCGCGGTCTGTAGCCGCACAGGTCAAAAACCGCACACATACTGCGATATACAAGGTTTCTTTCGTCCCGCGGCAGAAATCTGCTTGACGAATCTACAATATCAATTTGTAATCCCGAATCGGTTTCCTCAACGGAAACATAGTTATAAAGCTGCAGCGCAACCCCAAGACAGTCAAAGCCGGGTCCCATATTTGCGCTTGTAGCCGGAACACGAACATTTATCATTATTTGATTAACCTCATCTTTGCAAGAACGCCGCAGCCGCCGAAGGTATCAGAAAGCAGACCGTCAAGCTCCGCTCCCGTCATCTCCGGAGTGATTATAGCAAACTCACCCTCAAACTCCGCGCTGTCAAGCGTAAATTTCTCGCAGCCGCGGATATCCGCCGGGATTTCGCCGCGCAGACGTACATAGTACGAGAATTTGTGGTTTTCACCCGATGACTGGCGTTCCTCGTCATATTCGTTCCACTGTATTATTATATGCGTGTGCTTATGCTTTACCGCGTCGATTATATCGGAAACAACAGCGTTTGCGGTCGGGAGCTTGCCCGCGCCCCTTCCGTAAAACATTACGTCGCCCAAATCGTCGCCCTTCACAACTATTCCGTTAAAGACATCGTTTATGCTGGAAAGCGGGTTCTGTTTTGACACAAATGCGGGGAAAACCGCCGCATAAACGTTTTTACCCTCTCTTGAACTGTAGCCGATAAGCTTGATTGAGTATCCCGCCTTTTCCGCATAGGCAACATCCGCCGCGGTGATATTGGTAATGCCCTCGGTTTCGACCTTGGAGCTGTCAATCGCCTTTCCGTAAGCAAGTGATGAAAGTATGGCTATCTTGCGGCAAGTGTCAAGTCCCTCAATATCTGCGGTCGGATCCTTCTCCGCATACCCTTTCTTTTGCGCATCGCAGAGCGCATTTTCAAAGCTCACTCCGCTTTGGAACATCTGTGTGAGTATATAATTTGTTGTGCCGTTGAGAATACCGATAACGTCGGTTATGATTCCCGCGGTAAGGCAGGAATAAAGCGGTCTGATAATCGGAATACCGCCGCCGACGCTTGCCTCAAACAGGTAGTTTATGTTTTTCTGCTCCGCAATAGATAAAAGCTCCGCTCCGTGTGCGGCAACAAGCTCCTTATTTGAAGTTATAACGTGCTTGCCCGCAAGGAGCAGCTCCTTGGTGAATTTGTAAGCGGGATTTACTCCGCCCATTGTTTCAACCACTATGCCGACTTCCGGGTCGGAAAGGATGTCATTAAAATCCTTGGTAAAGCATTTAAACTCGCTTTCGGGAAAATCTCTCAAGTCAAGAATATGGGCAATCTCAACATTTTCGCCGCATTTGACGGCAATGCCCTTTTGGTTTTTAAGCACAATTTCTCCGACGCCGGAGCCTACCACGCCAAAACCCATAATTGCAATCTTCATATGTTAATCAATTCCTTTCCGATTTAATTCAATGCGCATTTGTATCTGACTGCAGAACATTTGCAATGCAGTCCCGCAGAAAAAGCTAAATTTGCCAATATATATTATAATACACCAAAAACAAACCGTAGTCAAGGAAAAACGGCAAAAATAGATAGGTGTCAATTCTACAAAAAGCAGCCGCGGCAAGCCGCTCCGTTTGTATATAATTTACCCAACTGCGTCCGTTTGCCTTTTATTGCCTGTTTAAACATACTGTGTTTAACTTCCGCGCGCCTGTAAAACCTTCGGAACACCCGACGCGGCGCGCAAGCGTCCGAACGCATATTTGTCAAAGCCAATACGCCGTGTGTTTAACCGCTGAAATCCTCCGCAGTTTTTATTATATCCAGCATTTCAGCTTTTGATGACGCGGTGTTTATCATCACGCGCAGCCTTGCGCCGCCCGAAATTCCCTTTATATACCACGCCATATGCTTGCGAGCCTCCTGAATACCGCGGAACTCACCCTTAAATTCAACGAGGAGCGACAGATGCCTGCGCATTATCTCCGCGCGTTCGTGCATTGCGGGCGGCTTCGGCGCGGGTTTTCCTTCAAGGCAGCTCAAAACCTCGGCAAAAATCCACGGATTGCCTTCGGCGGCTCTGCCTATCATGATTCCGTCACAGCCGGTAAAATCAAGCATATGCTTTGCGCTTTTACCGTCCGTAATATCGCCGTTGCCTATAACGGGAATTGAAACCGCGCGCTTTACCGCCTTAATCGCCTCAAGGTCGGCGCTGCCGCTGTAAAACTGCTCGCGCGTTCTGCCGTGGACGGTTATCGCCGCCGCTCCGCTTTCCTCCGCGATTTTAGCAACCTCGACCGCGTTCGCATTTTTGTCGTCCCAACCTTTTCTTATCTTAACCGTCACAGGAGCGCTTGTCGCGCGGCTGACCGCGCTTATAATTTCGCCGACCAGCTCGGGATTTTTCATCAGCGCCGAGCCGTCTCCGTTATTGACTATCTTGGGCGCGGGACAACCCATATTTATATCGATTATTTCCGCGTTGCTCTCCAGAGCCTTGTAGGCAATTTCAGCAAGCACCTCCGGCTCATGCCCGAACAGCTGAACCGCAATCGGACGTTCGCAGTCCTCTGTTGTCAAAAGGTCGCCCGTACGCTTGTTATTATAAAAAAGTCCCTTGCCCGAAACCATTTCCGTATACATCAGTGCGGGTCCGAACGGCTTTGTTATAAGTCGGAACGCCTTGTCTGTCACGCCCGCCATCGGAGCGAGCAGCACGTTATTTTCAAGCTCAATATTTTTAATTTTCAGCATAATTTATCTGTATTTGCCTTTCTGTCATTATACCTTTATTATATTTCGGAATTTGCGAAATGTCAATAAAATGTTAATTTCTTGCCGTTGTTCATTGACAAAAACCGCGTAAACCGCTATAATAGAAGGTAGTATTTTTAAGGGTGCGGAGGAAAAAATGGATTATTCAAGATTTAAGCGGCTCAGCCGTATAGTAATAAAGGTGGGCACGTCATCACTGACGTATGAAACGGGCAAGCTGAACATAAAGAAAATTGAACAGCTTGTGCGTGTTATTTCCGATTTGAGGAACAGAGGAATCGAGGTCGCACTCGTTTCGAGCGGCGCGGTCGGCGCGGGCGTCGGCAAGCTGAATCTTCCCGAAAAGCCTGATGACACAAGAAAAAAACAGGCTCTTGCCGCCATAGGTCAGGCAAGCCTTGTTTCGATGTACGACCGTTTCTTTGCGGAATACGGTCACAACACAGCGCAGGTGCTTTTGACCAAGTTCACTCTTGACGAGGAGGCGCGCTACATAAACGCAAAAAACACGTTCGAAATGATGTTTGAATACGGAGTCATTCCGATTGTGAACGAGAATGACGTAATTTCCACATATGAGCTTGAATTCGGTGACAACGACACGCTGTCTGCATACATTGCCAAGCTGGTCGAAGCGCAGCTTTTGATTATTTTGTCCGACATTGACGGCTTTTATGACGCAAACCCAAGCGACAATCCCGACGCGGAGGTCATACCTCTGATTACCGAAATTGACGAGGAAATCGAATCGCTTGCGGGGGGCGCGGGCAGCCGCCGCGGAACAGGCGGAATGCAGACCAAGCTGAAGGCTGCTGAAATGGTTTGCAGCGAGGGAATCGACATGGTAATCACCAACGGTGAAGCTCCCGAACGGATATATGACATCCTTGACGGCAAGCCGACAGGAACGCTTTTCTCGTCAAGAGAATAGTCAGTAACTGCCACTACCGTGAAAAACGAATCTTTCTTTAACAATTTAAAGCAGC
>URZD01000099.1 GCA_900552305.1 uncultured Eubacteriales bacterium | reverse complement strand
TAGGATAGGATATGATTTCAGTATCGCTCGATTCAGTATTATTCTTTTCAGTATCGTTAAAATCAGTATTATTATATTTATTATAATTAGATTTCGATTCTCGAAAGTCTGCACTTTCGATTTCCGAAAGTCTTGAATTTCGATTTTCAAAAGTCTTGACTTTCGATTTCCGAAAGTCTGGAGTTTTGGTTTCCGAAAGTCTTAAATCTCGGTCGTTATTTTCACTTATATAAAACTTTTTCAAATATATAATTGCAGGCTTGCCTTGTCCTTGCTTTTTTCGTTCAATAAGACCGATACCTTTTTCAGCGTCAAGCTCCGCAAGCAGCTTTGTAGCTTTTTCTGTTCCGCAGCACATTTGCTCCATAACATCATTTGTTGTAAAGAATATGTATGCCCGGTTTTCATCATCAACCCAACCGTTGCGTATAGATAAACCCATACGGTCAAGCATAAGACCATATAACAGCTTTGCACTGTCAGATACTCGCTTGAAAGTAGGGGAAGTAACAAGTATTTTCGGTATTCTGTAAAAGGTAAATTGTTCGGCTTCATTTCCGTAAAAATATTCAAATTGTATCGACATTGTTGTGCCTCCTTTCCGTGTGTGATTGCATAAAAAAAGAACGCCTTATGGTTTGTTATAAAGCGTTCTCAGTTGATATTTTATTAAATTTTGACCTCCTTTTGCAGGGTATAACTTTTGTCTTTAACTTAACATTACCATTATTAAAGACGAAAATCTTGTAAATTTCGGGTTGGAAAAAGAACTGAAATATATCAAGATAAATCGCAAAACCCTTGATTTTATGCGGCTTTCACCGTTTGTCTTTATTATACCATAGGGGCACAGCCATGCGTCGTTGCTGGTTGAAATGGGGTTTTCCCCTTTGCTGATAGCCGAAAGGCTCGGACACGAGAGAGTTCAGACAACAATGGAAACATACAGTCACCTTTATCCGAACAAGCAGATTGAGGTTGCAAATCAGCTTGATGAGTTAATGGCTAAAAATATCACTTCTGATGTAGCCAATTTGTAGCCATTAAAAACACAAAATCCTCAAAAACCGCATAAAACAGCGGTTTTTGAGGACTGAAAATCAAGAAAATGCTATTCCCACTCTATTGTTGCGGGGGGTTTGGATGTTATGTCATAGACAATTCTGTTGACGTGCTTTACCTCGTTGACTATCCTCTTTGACGCTTTGTCAAGCGTCTCGTACGGGATGCGCGCCCACTCGCCCGTCATGAAGTCGGTCGTTGTCACTGCGCGCAGTGCAACCGTATAATCATACGTTCTTCCGTCGCCCATTACTCCCACGGAACGCATATTCGTAAGAACTGCAAAATACTGGTTTATATCCTTGTCAAGCTCCGCATTCGCAATCTCCTCGCGGAATATCGCGTCCGCGTCCTTCAAAATATCCAGACGCTCCTTTGTAATGTCTCCGATACATCTTATCGCAAGTCCCGGCCCCGGGAACGGCTGTCTCCACACAAGGTGCGCCGGTATGCCAAGCTCAAGTCCCAGCTGACGTACCTCGTCCTTGAACAGATTTCTGAGCGGCTCTATTATCTCCTTAAAGTCAACGTGCTCCGGAAGTCCGCCCACGTTATGGTGACTCTTTATAACCTGCGCGTTGCCCGCTCCGCTCTCTATTACGTCCGGATAAATCGTTCCCTGCACAAGATAGTCCACCGCGCCGATTTTCTTCGCCTCCGCCTGGAATACCTCTATAAACTCCTTGCCGATAATCTTTCTTTTTTCCTCCGGCTCCGACACGCCGCGCAGCTTTTCAAGGAACAAATCCTCGCAGTTCACACGAATCAGATTGAGGTCAAACTGCTTTCTGAACACGCTCTCTACCTCGTCGCCCTCGTTCTTCCTCAAAAGTCCGTGGTCAACAAAAATACAGGTGAGCTGCTTGCCTATCGCCTTGTGCAGAAGTATCGCCGCCACGCTTGAATCCACGCCGCCCGAAAGCGCACAAAGCACCTTTTTGTCGCCTATCTTGTTTTTTGCAAACTCTATATAATTTTTCGCATAGTCAGCCATTGTCCAGTCGCCGCTGCATCCGCATATATTATAAAGGAAATTCCTCAGCATATGCTTTCCGAAAAGCGTGTGATTTACCTCCGGGTGGAACTGCACGCCGTAAAACCTCCTGCCGGCATCCTCAAACGCCGCAATCGGACAGCTCTCTGTTTCGCCTATTACAGAGAATCCCTCCGGCAGCGCGGTAACCTTGTCCGTATGGCTCATAAGGCAAATATGCTCCTCATCAATTCCGTCAAAAAGCAGCGATTTTTTGAGCTTTATCTCTCTTTGACCGTATTCGCGGGTGTCCGCGCCTTCAACTCTGCCGCCGAGCATATAGCTCATCAGCTGCGCACCGTAGCAAATTCCCAGAATCGGAATACCCAGCCCGAATATCTCCTTGTCAATCTGCGGCGCGCCCTCGCCGTAAACGCTGTTGGGTCCGCCGGTAAATATAATGCCCTTCAGATTTTCCTCCGCTTTCAGCTTTGCCAAATCCGTTGTACACGGGATAAGCTCACAGTAAACATTCGCCTCCCTGACCCTGCGCGCAATCAGTTGGTTATACTGCCCACCGAAATCTATAACTATTACCTTCTCGTTTGCCATTTTTTCCTCCGCTCCGCTCTCTGTGCGCAGCTTTTTCCCTCCGCCCCGCTCTCGGCCCGCAGCCGCGCCGCAAGCCGTTGAGCTGAATTATAGATTATATTAAAATGAAAGGCGATTTCACCGTTTCACATAATTTACTCAAAAAGGAATCAACGGCAACGGTTATACCCTATTCAACAGTTACCGACTTTGCAAGATTCCTCGGTTTATCAATGTCAAGTCCCTTCAGCGACGCCACATAGTAGGAGAACAGCTGGAGCGGTACCACTACCTCGGACGGCAGAACAGTATCGTCACACCTCGGAACATATATAACATGGTCCGCTTCCTTCTCTATGTCGGTGTGTCCCTCGACCGCAATCGCAATTACGACCGCGCCGCGAGCCTTGACCTCCTTAATATTGCTCAGCATCTTCTCGAACAGCTTTTCAACGGTGCAGAGCGCAACCACAAGCGTACCTTCCTCTATCAAGGCTATCGTTCCGTGTTTAAGCTCGCCCGCAGCGTATGCCTCGGAGTGAATATACGAAATCTCCTTCAGTTTCAGCGATCCCTCAAGCGCAACCGCATAGTCAAGCTCGCGTCCGAGGAAGAACACGCTTTTGCTGTTATAATACTTTGACGCGCAATATTGTATTTCTTCCTTATTATCAAGAATTTTTGCCACATTGTCGGAAAGCTCCTCCAGAGATTTCATCACGCTTGCCTTTTTCTCCGGCGTTACCGTTCCCATAGCCTGTGCAAAGTGCATCGCAATCAGGTACATCGCGTTAAGCTGCGTGCTGTACGCCTTTGTTGTGGCAACCGCAATCTCCGGTCCCGCCCATGTGTAGAGCGTATCGTCAGCCTCACGCGCGATGGTACTGCCCACCGCATTGACGATTGCAAGCGTCCGCGCGCCCATTCTCTTTGATTCGCGCATTGCCGCGATAGTGTCAGCCGTTTCGCCCGACTGGCTCACCAAAATAACAAGCGTCTTGTCGTCGATTATCGGCGACGAATATCTGAACTCGGACGCGACCTCGACCGCAACCGGGATACGCGCCAGCTTTTCGATGATATACTTTCCGACAACGCCCACATGATACGCGCTGCCGCAGGCGATTATATAAAGCCTGCTTATGCTCTTTATATAATCGTCCGTAAGCTTAATATCGTCAAGCGTTATCTCGCCGCCGTCGATTCTCGGACTGATTGTGTCGCGGATTGCCTTTGGCTGCTCCATTATCTCCTTGAACATAAAATGCTCGTAGCCGCCCTTTTCCGCCGCAGCTATATCCCATTTTACCTCGTACGGCTCCTTTGTGACTTCCTCTTTGTCCATGTTGAATACGCTTACGCGATTCTTTTCGAGCTTTACAATCTCGTTATCCTCTAAGAAATATACATTCCTCGTTCTTGAAAGCACCGCCGGGATGTCGGACGCGATAAAGTTCTCGCCCTCGCCCAGACCCACAATCAGAGGACTGTCCTTGCGTACCGCGTAAAAGCAGTCGGGCTCCTCGCTGCAAAGTATGCCGAGCGCATATGAGCCGTTCACCTTTTCGATAACCTTAATCATCGTGTCGATTACGTCGCCGCTATAGTAATACTCAACAAGGTGCGCGATAACCTCGGTATCGGTTTCCGAAATAAATTCAAAACCCTTCTTTTTAAGAAATTCGCGCAGCTTGAGGTAGTTTTCGATAATACCGTTGTGTACCACAGCAAACTTGCCCGAACGGCTGAGATGCGGGTGCGAGTTCGTATCGGACGGCTCGCCGTGCGTTGCCCACCTTGTGTGTCCGATTCCGACATTGCCCGAAAGTGCCTTGCCGCCAGCGGTTTTCTCTTTGAGAACCGCCAGACGCCCCTTTGCCTTTACCACATCGAGCTTTCCGTTATTCAGAATTGCAAGTCCCGCAGAGTCATAACCTCTGTATTCGAGCTTTTCAAGACCCTCCAAAAGAATCGGAGCCGCCTGTTTGTCACCTATATATCCAACTATTCCGCACATAAAATTTTCCTCCAAGACATAAAATTTCAATACTGTACCAAGATGTATTGTACACTCTTTTTGCAGTATTGTCAATATTTTTTGAACTATTATTTAGTTTTATCCATTTTTTTCCAGTTTTATGTCTTTTGTAAGAAATAAACAGGGCGGTGTAAAGCGGTTTTTACAGTGCCAAATGTATATATATTATAGTACCGGCAGCGGCTTTTGTCAAGGTTTTGACGGAAAAAGATTGAGCGGAGCCGAACACGGTGCGACCTGTGTTTAAAATTTTTAACGACCGCCCTGCGGGGCGGTCAGCCGCGCTTTCCGCGCGGAAAGTAAAAAAATATATTTTTTTTGCAAAAATACTTGAAAAAAAGGCGTATTAAGAGTATACTAACAATAGTATATTATGTGGAGATGTAAAAAAAGTTCGGTTTGTCCACTCTGAAACATTTTTTCCTATTTCCTATGTAGAGTGTTATGTCAAGGGGATATGAAAAAATATTGTTAAGAGGTAAAACACAATGGCAGTGAAAGTTAACAGAATACAAAAAATGATAAAAAAGAGTGGCTTAGTACCGGCAGGAGTATACAAAGCCGAAGGCTTCTTTAAAGCCTATGATGTATACCTGAATGGCGAATCTCTTAGAGTCACAGTTACGAAAACTTTTCGTAAAAAGGAAATAGTAAGATTACCACATGATACATATTGCTTATTTTATGAAAAGCTCCCTTTAAAATTTAATTTATATTTAATTAGAGCTTATTTAAATGAATTAAGCAGAGCCAAAAAGTTAGAGTTCTTAGATTTCAATATCTTTACTTTAAATAAAGTAATAGGAAAAGATAAAGTAGAAGAATTCTATAAAGAAATAAAAAAATAGCTTTTTTTAAGAAAAACCTTATGTAGTTTAGTGCTACACAGGTTGGTCACCTAAATTCAGAAAAAAACGAAGGGTGATTAGAAATAATTGGCGCATTATGCGGAGATGTAAAGGTTTTTACACCCCCGTACAAATAAAAAATAAATGTAAGGACTGCAAAATCGGATATGAATTCTTTTTTTGTTGCTTTAATAAATATTCTGCAAATTATACTTTTAATTATAGGCGGCTACTACCTTGTAATCGCGCTGTTTTCGTTCAGAGTTACCGCCGGAAAGCGCATCTCGGCTGAAAAGCACACCTTTGCGCTTTTGGTTGCCGCGCACAACGAGGAAAACGTCATTGCTCAGCTTGCGGAGAGCCTTAAAGGACTTAACTACCCAAGCGACTGCTATGACGTATTTGTCATTGCCGACAACTGTACGGACAAGACCGCCGAACGCGCAAGAGAGGCGGGCGCATACGTTTGGGAGCGTTTTGACAACGTAAAACGCGGCAAGGGTTTTGCTCTTGAATTCGCGTTTGAAAAGCTGTTTGCCTCGGAAAAGCAATACGAATATTTTTGCGTCTTTGACGCGGACAACATTGTCGAGTCCGACTTCCTTATGCACATGAACAATAAGATAAACGAAGGCTACCGCGCGGTACAGGGTTATCTTGACAGCAAAAACCCCTCGGATTCGTGGCTTACCTTCTCGTATTCGCTTTGGTACTGGATTAACAACCGCATAAATCAGCTTGCGCACGGCAACCTTGACCTCGGCTGCAAGCTGGGCGGCACGGGTTTCGCGGTTTCCGCGGAGCTTATACGGCAGTACGGCTGGGGCGCAACCTGTCTTGCGGAGGACACCGAGTTTACATTAAAGCTCGCGCTGAGCGATATAAAGGTCGGCTGGGCGCACGACGCGGTTGTATACGACGAAAAACCGCTGAGCCTTAACACCTCGATTCATCAGCGGCGCAGGTGGATGCAGGGTCTTGCCGACGTCGGCACGCGCTATGTCGAGCCGCTTATCAGAAAAATCGTGACCGAAAATGATTCGTTCGCGTTCCATACGCTCATGAACTTTTGGAGCGACACCCTCTACAGTACGTCAATTATATTTTTCACCGCGGTATATATACTTTCGTTTTTCCCGGCACAGACGCTCGGCGCGCTCTATCCGATATGCGCCATGTGGATGAGTCCGGGCAGCCGCCTGCTGCTCTCCTTCTTTGTGTGGGGGAACATAGCCGCGGCGGTTTACGGACTGTACAGCGACCGCAAGCTCAGCCGCGAAATTATACGCAACGGTCTTGGGTTTATGCTCTATCTGTTTTCATGGATACCCGTTGCGGTCATGGGAATTTTCGGTAAAAACGACGGCGAATGGTTCCATACACCGCACTCGCCCAAGGAATAATATTTTAAACGCAAAAGGAGAAAAAACTTTATGGATATTTTTGTTGAATACCTTGTCAAAAAGAAGAAAACCGTGTCCGACGTTCTTAAAGCGCTGGGAATCTCGTTCGGAGGAACGCTTGTTCTTATTATAATTTTCATGCTGCTGATGTCGTACATTCCGCAGCTTGCGTCACTTTCGCTGCTGCTTGTGGCGGGAGGTATCTACGGCATTTATATGCTTATAACCTCCTTCAACCTTGAATACGAATATTCAATGGTGAACAGCGAAATCGACGTTGACAAGATTGTAAACGTGCGCCGCCGCAAGCGGCTTACGACCGTAAATATCCGCAGCATAGACTACTTCGGTCAGAAAAAGGGCAGCCGCGAATTTGACAGCTGTATGCGGAACCAAAATATTGAAAAGATTTACGCCTGTATCGACAAAAACGACGACAGCGTTTACTATGCCGTATACCGCGAAAACGACAAGGAAAAAATGATTTTGTTCAACCCGAACGAAAAAATGATTTCAAAAATGCAGAAGATAAACCCTCACAAGATAAAGACCGACACAGTTCCCGCCGCGGCAGAGGTTTGATAAAATGCGCTGCGGCACCGATATAATCGAAATTGAACGGATAAAATCCGCTTTTAATAAGTACAAAAACTTTGCAGGGCGAATTTTCACCGAGGATGAAATCCGCCGTTTTGCCGAAAACGGCTGCAGATTTGAAATCCTTGCGGGAATGTTTGCCGCCAAGGAGGCTTTTTCCAAATATCTCGGCACGGGCATAGGTAAAACCGCATTCCGCGACATAGAGGTCTGTCACAATGCGGACGGCAGTCCGTATATCCGACTGCGCGGAGTTAAAAGCGACGCGTCTGTCAGCATTTCGCACTGCCTAAAATACGCGGTTGCGTTTGTGACCGGGAACGGACAGGGTGTTTCACAGGACGGAGCAACCGCAGCGGACAATTTACACATAACCCGCGGCGCGGCGCAAGCGCCGAGCTACGGCGGGTATTCCCGCGCGATGAGCCGACTTATACCCATGCGTCTAAGCAGCGCAAACAAAGGCTCGTGCGGTCGGGTATCAATTATAGCCGGCTCCAAGGGAATGACA
>URZD01000098.1 GCA_900552305.1 uncultured Eubacteriales bacterium | reverse complement strand
CGGACGCCTCTGTGACGTGTCTTACCTGCTTTACCGACCTTGACATTTTCGTGGTCGATGTTGGAAACCTGACCGATTGTAGCTTTGCAGTCAAGACGGATAAGTCTTACTTCGCCGGATGGCAGTCTTACCTGTGCATAGCCGTTCTCCTTAGCCATAAGCTGAGCGAACGTACCCGCACTTCTTACGAGCTGACCGCCCTTGCCCGGATAAAGCTCGATGTTGTAAATCAGAGTACCAACCGGAATCTCATTGATGAGGAGCGCGTTACCCGGCTTGATATCTGCGCCTGTACCCGATACAACCACATCGCCCTTTTTAAGGCTGAGCGGAGCGATTATATAAGTCTTAACTCCGTCCTCATACTGAAGGAGAGCAATGTTTGCACTTCTGTTCGGATCGTATTCGATTGAAAGAACTGTAGCCGGCATACCGTCTTTGTTTCTCTTGAAATCGATTACTCTGTATTTTCTCTTTGTGCCGCCGCCGCGGTGTCTGACTGTAATTCTTCCGTAAGAGTTACGGCCTGCTTTGCTGTGAAGAGGACGAAGAAGCGACTTCTCGGGAGCCACCTTATCGATTTCTTCAAAGGTAGAAACAGTCATCTGACGCAGCGAAGGTGTTGTAGGATTATATTTTCTAATTCCCATTTTTACATCTCCTTAATCTACAATTTTACTTAGTTCTCAAACAGATCGATAGTCTTGCTGTCTGCGGTAAGTTTAACAACTGCCTTTTTCCAGTCAGCTCTCTTACCCTGGTGAACACCCATGCGTTTGGGTTTTCCGATGTAATTGATGGTTGTTACCTTCTGAACTTTTACTTTGAAAATTTCTTCAACAGCCTTTTTAATCTGGATTTTGTTTGCATTCTTGTCAACCTCAAAAGTGTACTTCTTGTCTGCAACCTGATCCATGCTCTGTTCTGTTATGATAGGTCTTTTGATAATATCATGAGCGGTTAAGTTCATTATGCGTACACCTCCTCGAGTTTTGCAACTGCATCCTTAACAATGATGCACTTTGTATGGTTCAGCACCTCGTAAGTGTTGATTGCACCAACAAATGTTGTGTCAACACCCTTAATGTTTCTTGCCGAAAGGACAACCTTCTTGTCGTTCTCGGGAAGAACAAAGAGCGCTTTTTCCGTTACACCTAAGTTTGCCAAAATCTTTACAATCTGGCTTGTCTTGATTTCATCGAGCTTGAGTCCGTCAAGAACAATAATATCGTTGTCAACAACCTTTGACGAAAGCGCAGACTTGAGAGCAAGTCTTCTTACCTTCTTGTTTACCGAATATCTGTAATCTCTCGGTTTCGGGCCTAAAGCAACGCCGCCGCCGACCCACTGAGGAGCACGGATACTTCCCTGTCTTGCACGGCCTGTACCTTTCTGTCTCCAGGGCTTGATTCCGCCGCCGCGCACTTCCGTACGGGTCTTGGTGCTCTGCGTACCCTGTCTCTGATTTGCTAAGTAGTTAACAACTACCTCGTGCATAACGTCGGGTCTTACCTCAACGCCAAACACACTTTCATTTAATTCTATATCACCGACCTTTTTACCGTCAGTGTTATATAAAGCTACTGTAGGCATATCTTAAATCCTCCTCTCTCAGTTTAGGCCTCTGCCTTAACTGCGTTTTTAACTGTAAGCAATCCGCCCTTGGGACCCGGAACAGAGCCCTTTACCAAAAGGAGATTGCGTTCTGTATCTATTTTTACCAGGGTAAGGTTTTGAATTGTAACCTTGTCCACACCGTAGTGACCCGGAAGCTTCTTGCCCTTGAATACTCTTGAAGGCGAAGAACAAGCGCCGAGTGAACCCGGTCCTCTGTGATAGTGGCTGCCGTGAGCCATAGGACCTCTGTGTGTTCCCCATCTCTTAATTGTGCCTGCATAACCGTGACCCTTGCTGATACCTGTTACGTCGATAACGTCGCCTTCAGCAAATACGTCAACCTTGATTTCGTCGCCGACATTCATCTCGCCGGCATTATCGAGCTTCAACTCTCTGAGATAACGCTTGGGAGCAACGCCCGCTTTAGCAAAGTGACCCTTCATCGGTTTGTTTACGTTCTTTTCTTTCTTGTCCTGAAAACCTACCTGAACGGCGCTGTAGCCGTCAACTTCAACGGTTTTCTTCTGAACTACACTGCAAGGACCTGCTTCGATAACCGTAACAGGAATGAGTGTACCGTCTTCTGCAAAAATCTGCGTCATACCGAGCTTTTTGCCTAAGATTGCCTTTTTCATGTTTTTTCCTCCTAATTTACACACGAATCGGTTCGCTGTGCGAACATACGCGCGGGTTATTGGTTGACATCACTGCCAACATGACCAAAATTTTTTGCCGTAAGCCTAAACTATATTTTAAGCTCGATGTCAACACCTGCCGGCAAGTCAAGGTGCTTCAATGCGTCGATTGTCTTGGCGTTGGGAGCCAAAACGTCGATCAGTCTCTTGTGCGTTCTAAGCTCGAACTGCTCACGGCTGTCCTTGTACTTATGAACCGCTCTCAGAATTGTAACGACTTCCTTCTTTGTCGGAAGCGGAATCGGTCCCGAAACCTTTGCTCCCGTTCTCTTAGCCGTCTCAACAATCTTCTCGGCGCTCTGGTCGATAAGGTTGTGGTCGTATGCCTTGAGTCTGATTCTGATTTTCTCTGCTGCCATGCTGTACCCTCCTTCAAAATTTGCTTTTGACAATACACTGTGCCGGGCGTTTCTCACAGCTAAATAATAAAACCCGAACTTGCGAACTCTCCCGAAAAAGAGCGCGGTTTCGGGGCAACAGACCAAAGTATTCGGGCGCGACAGCATACCGCACCTGAAAACATCCTCTGTATTAAAGTAGAAAGTGTGACCTTTCCGCCCGCTTTTAAAAACCGGACAATCTCCTCCGAAATTTCCAAAATCCCTTGCAACAATAGGGTTTGCTACCTCCGGAATCATCGTATGTCTTTGTCACGCCTAAATATTATATACTATAATTGGGAAAAATGCAAGTGTTTTGACGAAAAAAAATAAAAATTTTTAAAAGAATTTTTGTGCAAATTACACATGGGTTTTAAAACTCAAAAGGGGATAGGAAAAAATCTTCGGAATCAACAAACTGAGCCAAAACTTTAGTTTTGGGCTACCCGACGGCGTTCGTCGCAATTTGCGTTGTATCCTCAGATTTTCATCATAGACAAAAATCACTCGTCTTTACGCGATTGCTCCTCCTTCATCAAAAGCCGTGTCTTTTGATAAAAAAGGCAAAACAATTTGTATAAGCGATGCTGATTCTGCTAAATCAGTTGAGCGCAGTTAGACTTGTTTCGCCGCCCGAGCGGCGAAGTTTGCTGATAGCAAGAAAAGGAATAATTTTATGAAAAATCATATTCTTTGATTTTTCTACCTTATCCAAAATGAACTGCAATACTTGTTTTTTATATAATGTGTTTTTCCTTTTCTTGCGCTCCGGAGTTTTTTTACATCCCCTCTTTTTCGCTTTACAAAAACTTTACTTTATCCTTCACGGTTTTCAGCGTAGACTGTGCGCCTTTGATGATATATTCGTAATCCGCTCCGGTCGAAATCATGTTTATTCCCATAGCCTTATACCTGCTCAAAGTTTCCGCGTCCGTTGCAAAGGTTGACACCGCAACCGTTTTGTTCTGTGCCTTAAAGGCGTTTATCGCCTTGTTAGCAAGCCGCAGGTTTTCCTCGCAGAAAATATCGCCAAGCCTTCCTATCGAGCCGGACAAATCGTGCATTCCGAGTACGCACCCGTCAAGATAAGGGAGCTTTGCAATGTTCTCCGCATCCTCTGCCGCGCTCTTTTGCTCTATCTGCACAAAGCGGCACATTTTAAGGTGTCCGCTGCCGTAATACTCCTTCTCGCTCTCCAGTCCGTAGCTGACCGCGCCCTTGGGTCCGCAACCGCGCGCGCCGCCGCAATTATATCCTCGCCCTCAATCAGCCACGTCGGATACTGAACGGCGCTGTCCCAGTTCGACTCGCATCACTCCGCGTCCTCAAGGTTTATCAGGTCGCGCTCAACCTTCCAGTTTTCAAGGTCATATGAGCTGTACAGCGACAGCACATTCCTCTGCCATATCTTGTTTGTCGTCATTCTGTTCAGCATGGCATAATACAAATCCGTTTTCTCGTCGTAACGAATGTAAAACTTTGAAAACGTCCCGTTAAACGGAATTATTTTCTTAAACGTCAGCGGAGCCGACGGATTTTCCGTATCCACCTTCAGAATAATGCTTTTTATCTGCGCGGGATTCGACTCCGGTATGTCGTAGCGGTGCGAGTTGTACCGCAGCATCATCACAAGCTCGTTATCGCGGTTTATCAGCATATTGCCTTCCTCAACCATGTACGGCCCCCATGCCTCTCCGGCTGTGCCTTCCCATGCCGCGTCAAATTTTATGAACGGAGTGAACGTCCAGTTCTTTGCGTCCATAAAATCGGCGTCCGCCGCAATGCTCGCGACCGCGGTCTGAAAACCCGCCTTGTCGTCGTATGTATAATTGTTGAAATAAAACCAAAGCCGACCGTTATATTCCGCAAACGGCGTAGGCGAGCTTCTTACCGCAAATTCCTTCTTATGCCTGAACAGCGTTGTCGGCTTGCTCCACGAAACGCAGTCGTCATCGGAGCAGTAAATAACCAAATCTCCGTCATTGCAGTCCGAAATACCGTACATATAGACCCTTCCGCCGCGGACAAACAGATTCCCCCATGTGCATTTTTCAATTCTCGAAATATAGTTCCACGTCTTTCCGTAATCCTTTGACACGAAAAACAGGCACAGCGACCCGTGTCCGGTTGTATCAAAGACATCGTGGCTTGCAATGTAAGTTCCGTTTTCCAGTCTTATAATATTCGGAGTGCCTATAAACCGACCCGAATACGCGTATGTCAAATCGTCCGGGTGAATATAGTTTATTACATGACCCGGAAAATATCCCGTTCTGAACAGACGCTTATTGCTGCGTTCAAGCTCCTTGCCGTCATAGTCAAACGCCGTTACCTCCGCGGTATAATCAACCTCGTTCAAAAGACCGCCTATGCTGAAAATCCTGCTGGTGCTGAAAACGTCGCTTTCGCAGATTTTCTTTCCGCTTTTCAGCTCGCACACCGTAAGTCTTATATACGGATTGTATTTTCCGCTGCATCGGAACTCAATATCCACACCCTGGTTGCGCGGCGCAATACGGACAATCTCAATGCCTTTTGCTGTGCTTGCGTTGTTTACCGTTGGGTTTTCTTCAATCGAAGTCATATCGTTATATCCTTTCCTTATTATATCTTATTATATATAGTAGTTTTATCTTTTCTTTATCTTTTCTTTATCTTTTCTTTATCTTTTCATTACCTTTGCTTTGCATATCGGTGTAAGCGTCTTTGAGCTGTTCCAAAGCATCAGCTTTACCGTGTCGTAATCGGGATTTTCCTCTGCCGATACATCAAAGTTGACTGTGCTTTTGTCCCTTACCCCCTCGGACTTTTTAATATCGACAAGCCTTCCGTCCTTGTAAAGCGCATAGATAATACAATACTGCATATCCGCAAAACCGTCTCGGAAGTCAGCCTCAACCCTCGCATTTGTCAGGTCCGCACTGTCAATATTGTATTTGTTTACTTCCTTACTACCGTCATACAGCGTAATCTCCGCAGGGTAGCTGTCGCCGCGGAAGTCAAAGCTCAGCGGTATATCGGCGTCCTCCGCAACAACATATGCTGTGTATGTGCTGTTTCTGTCAAGACCGTTTAAAACAAAATCAAATTCTCCGTTATTACGTGTTGCCGTCTGATTCATATACGCAATATTTCCGTACATGGTCGAGTCAAAGGCAGCATCGGACGGCAGAACTGTCAGCGAAACGCGCACATTCTCCCTGCCCGAGGAAATGCTGCCGCTTATTTTTATATTTTCATCGTCCTCTCCGTTATGCGCGGCATAGGTTATTTCCTTTCCGACCGCGGCAAAGAACGGAATGTCGGTCAGCAGGTATTTTCCGTCCGCGCCGATAACCGACTCCCTGTCGAGTATATTTCCGTACATATCGTAAAACACGGGCGAAGCTCCCAAATCAAACTCAACCGAATCGCTTGCCGAGCTGTTTGCCGTCCAGAGCGCATACACGCTCCCGGTCGGATATGTAAATTTCATTATTTTGCTGTAATCCTTTGAATACACCTCGTCAAGAGCCACGGCGTCATTTGTCATATTATTGAACGCGCAGGCTGCGACATACCCCTCCTTTGCGGAATACGGAGTGCTGTGTCCCGACCAGTTTATCATTCCGAAATTGTATTCCTTGCCGTTTTCTCTTAATCCGTCATCCATAAAGTCATATTTATAATTGACCGTATCAAAATCGGCGCACTTTAAAACCATATAGCTCCTCAAATCAAGCGCCGCTTGCTTTACCGTGCAGTCCTTTTTGCCGAGGAGGTTTGCGTTTGCCGATGACCAGCCGTATTCCGAAATCGCCATGCCATAGTCGCTGTCCTTATAGCCGAAGCCGTTTATAATATTGCGGCAATACCTTACCATGTCCGCGACTGACCGGGTAAGGTTATAC
This sequence comes from uncultured Eubacteriales bacterium, assembly GCA_900552305.1. Lineage (GTDB taxonomy): Bacteria > Bacillota > Clostridia > Monoglobales > Monoglobaceae > UMGS1494. The sequence goes on along the minus strand of URZD01000098.1, from coordinate 1,499 downwards.
TTTTCGGGGCGGTAGCCCTCTGACGAGCCCCAGTAGCCCTCCTCCGGAGAGGTAACTTTATGGTTATCGTCTACAAGGGATTCTTTGATGACATTCCGGACTCGCTCCTCGAGGCGGGCAGACTGCTGCACCGACTCAAGCCTGTTTACAAAAATCGTTCTGCCGCTTTCAAAGCCGGTTATGTTCACCTCGGTTATACTCACGTTCAACGCGGCATGGGGCGATTTTTTCTGGCCGTATATGGTCCTCCGCAAAAAAGAAACCTATACGATAATGGTTGATATTTTTGTTATGCAGCAGGAGCCGACCATAACAATAGACACTATACTCATCGCAATAGCGGTTGCGATTATTCCGCCCGCAATACTGTTTATGTTCTTCCAGAAAAACATCATGCAGGGTTTCACCATGAGCGGAATAAAGGGTTAGAACAAATTTTTGTAAGGGATTGCGCCTTATGTGCGCCGGCGATTCCGCACTGTTTCGGGCAGAAATCGACTATCCCCCTGCGCACATCATAACCGACCGTCACACGGCGGTGCAGTTTAATAAGTATATAAATCCGATTAAGTTTTTCTTAATCGGATTTTTTGTTGTACGTGATAGCCGCGCCGTCCTTTTGACATAACCGCCGAAATTCATCTGTCCTCTTTGTCCGAATACGGATAATAAGATGTAATTGTACTGTGATGAGTACAAAGGAGGATTTTTTATGCTTAAATTCAAGGTAGAAAACCAAACGCTGACGCGGACGGACAGCTTTGTCCCCGTTGCGGACAGCCGCAACTATCTCACGGCAGAGTTTGAATTTTCGGACGAATGGGCGGGCGATATAGTCACCGTTTTCACTTACGGCGGCAACGGCTATCAGCTACGACCCGAAAACGGAAAATGTACCGTTCCGTGGGAGGTAATAAAGGCTCCGGGATTCGGAGTATCGCTGTTTTGCGGAGATTTGATTACCGCAGATAAGGTATATGTTGAAGTAAAAGAGTCGGGCATGGTCGACGGCGAAGCGCCGGGAACTCCCACTCCGACACTGTGGCAGCGCTATATTGCCGAACTTGCCGAGGAAAACTCGGTGCTTCTTAACAAAAAGCTCGGCGGCGCGGTGGAGGGAGCAAAAACCTACGCAGACAGCGCAGCGGGCGCCGCGGAGAGTAATGCTATGTCATATACAGATACAAAGTCAAGTACGGCTTTAGCCTCCGCCAAGTCGTACACCGACACAAAGACTGCGGCAGCGCTTGACGGCGCAAAAAGCTATACCGATGAGAAAATCGCATCAAGCGAGATTGGCAAACTCGCAGACGGCGCGGTCACAACTGCAAAGATTGCAGACGGCGCGGTGTCAAAGGCTAAGCTCGCGGGCGCTCTGAAGTCCGAAATCGAGGGCAAAGCCGACCGCTACGCAATAAACACCTCGGTCACAGGCAACACCCTTCTGCTTGCCGATAAGAGCGATACGCAGCTTTTATCCGCAGCGGCGGCTGCGCTTA
>URZD01000097.1 GCA_900552305.1 uncultured Eubacteriales bacterium | reverse complement strand
CCGCCACAACCGTTATGCCCGTCAGTCCGACCGCGTTCTTAATTACCACGCTGCAATTCATGACGGTTTCCACCGATTCGGCGAGTATTCCGCCTACAACGGGAATCAGGTTGGACGCGGCAAATTTTGTCACCTTTACAGTCAGTCCGTCCGCACTCCCCGCGGCTATGCCCTGAAGTCCTGTAATTCCGACAAAAAGTGTGAGCATTATGCTAAGTCCCCATTTTACCGTTTTGTTGAGCAGCTCCGCCATTTTGTCGGCTTTCAGCTTATCCGACAGGTTATTGACGATATTTACGCCCGCCGCAATCATCAAAAGCGGAATAAATATCGAGCCTATCGCCCACTGGGTAATCTCGATAACGCTTATGAGCGCCGTTTCGAACGCGGTCGCGGTCACTGCCGCGCCGCTTGCGGCAAGTCCCGCCAGTACCAGAGGAACAAGCGTCTGCATAAAGAGTGTTATGTTATCCACTGCCTTCGCCGCACAGCCGACAACCTCCGCAAATGCCGCGGCAGCCGCGCCCGCCGTGACGGCATAGCACACAAAGAATGCAGCGTCGGCTGCGCCCCCTCCGCCGAACCAGCTTTGAATAAAAAGCTACAAGGTATGTACTCATCACCGACAGTGCGAGAATCAGCACCATGAGCTTGAGCGTGTCGCGCACCTCGCCCGCAAGGAGCGCCGCGCCGCGGCTGCATATCTCCCGTATCGAGAACACGTTTTCACCCTTTGCCAGTCCCGAGAGTATCTCGCCCGCGCTGAAGCCGGGAACTGCCTTTTCGGTTTCGGCGCCGTCAAGACTGCTTATCCCGCTTTCTATCTCATCGCCGTAGCTTTTTACATAACCGTCTATGATTTCGTCCGCCGCATCCGCGGCGGCAGCCGCCTTCGCGCTGTCCTCGGAATCCTCGGAATCTGCCGTATCTTCCGCAAACACAGTATCTTCCGCAAACACAGTATTTGCCGCAAACACGGAATTTGCCGTGGGTGCGGAAGCTGCCTCAAACACAGTATTTGCCGTGGGTGCGGAATTTCCCCAAAAATCGTAAAACACCGTGAACACTCTATCCGTCGCAGGCAGCATCCCCGCACCCGCTCCCGACAGAATCGCAAAAGCGACCGCGGCGGCAGCAACAAGCCTTTTCATTTGAATCACCGCTTTCGGTTTCGGAAAATTTACCGCGGTAACAGCTGCCGTGGGATTATCCGAAAAATTTTTCTTTTAGGTCGAAGTATGCCCCAATATGCCTTTCGGGCGGGAGCTGATTGCGCCCAATCGCATTATCCGAGCCGCATTATCTGTTCAACAACCTCCAAAAGCCTGTACATCACGGGCATAGACATCGTCATTATCACGACCTTGCCCGCAAGCTCAATCCCGGAGGCTATCGAGCCTTCGCCCGCATCGCGGCACAGCTCCGCGCCAAACTGCGTCACATATGCAATCCCGATTACTTTCATCACAAGAGTTATATATTTTATATCCACGCCTATGCGGTTGGAAATATCCGCAAACAGCGCGGTAAGCGACCTTATATACGGAACAGTGATAAAGAATATTACCGCGGAGGCAAGCAGGGAAATCTGAATTGCGGTTTCCGGTCTTTGACCCCGCAAAAGCACCGCAAGCACCATTGCGGAAAGTCCTATGCCCGTTACTCTGAATATATCCATAGTCTTTCGCCTCTTAAAGATCGAAAAGCGACTTTATCGTATCAAAAAGCACGCTAATCTGATTTATCACCACAAACAGTACAACCACCAACCCGGCGAGGGTCGTCATCATCGCCTGATCCTCCCTGCCGCTGCGCACCAAAAGCTGATTCAGCACCGCAACCACAATTCCGACCGCCGCAACTTTAAATATCAAATCCACACCGTCCAAAACCGTACCTCCTCCGCCGTGCAGCACGGCGATTTTCTCCCTCTGCCGCCTAATGCGACGTGCGCCGCAGCGGCTCATTATTTATATAAGAACGATTACCGCGAACACGCCGAACAGAAAGCCCAGTCCGCGGTACATTTTTACGTTTCGTTTTTCCTCGCTCCGAGACTCGTCCTCTGCCAGCTTAAGGCGCATCAGCGCGGCGCGGATATTGTTTTTCTCGCTTTCCCTGTCTCCCGCGCCGAGGTTTCGCGCAAACTCGGCAAGTATGGAACGGTCGCTCTCGCGCAGATAAAGTTCGTCGCCGTACGCCGATATTGCCGAGTTCCATATATTAAGGAAGTCGGAGCATTTTTTCTTTTTCATCCGCGCGGCAGTATATTCAAAAATCTGCCCCACTGCGCCGTCAAAGTTGAGCGCGATACGCTCGAACGACTCCGCAAGGGTCACGCTGAGGAAGTCGATGTCAAACTCCAGCTGCCGCAGCGCGTCCGACATCAGCATAAGGCTCTCCGTTCTCTTTTTGAATGCTCCGGCAAATACCGCGCCCAAATATCCGCAGCCGGCAAGTATCACCGCACAGGCAATAAGTCTCATTGTCAAACCATCCTTCTGACATCGGTCAGTATTCTTGTGTTAAGTCCGCTGCCGTCCTTGTGCAGAAAGATTACCTGCCTGAAACCGTTTGCGCCGATAAGGGGACGGATTATGTCGCGCCCGACCGCCTCGTCAATGCTGCCGCCGTGCGTGCTGCCAATGACTGCAACTCCTGTGCCGAAGCATTGGAGTACCGCCTTGGAGTCCTCCTCGGTTGAAATTTCGTCCGTCACTATCATCTGCGGCGACATGGAGCGCAGCATCATGACGATTGCCTCCGCCTTGGGCGCGTTCTCCATTACATCGGTCTGAACGCCTATATTATTTTGGGGCACGCCCTTGTACAGCGCGGCAAGCTCGCCGCGGTCGTCCGCGACCGCCGTTTTCACTCCGTTGTCGGAGATTATCCGCGCCAAATCGCGGAGGACGGTAGTTTTTCCGCCCATCGGCGGCGAGACGAGGAGGGTGCTCACCACACCTCCCGCGGTCAGCACGTTTTCCGCGATGCCGCTCGCCGCGCCGATTACCTCGCGCGCTATGCGAATGTTGAGCGAGCTTATCTCGCGGAAGTTTTCAATCCTGTTGTCGCTCACCACCGCGCGCCCGGTAAAGCCTACGCGGTGACCGCCTTTTATGGTTATAAAGCCTTGGCGAATATCGTCTATGTACGCATAGACCGAGTTTTCGCAAACCGCCTGAAAGATACGGCGAAGGTCGGCTCCGCTCACGATATATGCGCCGCCGACCGCGGGCGACAGGCTCCCGTCGGGCAGAACGGCAAAGCTGCCGCTAAGCGTCCCGACGATCAAAGGCAGCTCGCTGCGTATGCGTATTTCCTGTATACTTGTTTCGGTAATTTCAAATGTTTTTTCCAGCATTGACGAGATGTGTTTCGGCATATACTCCAGAATTTCCGCAAGTCTTGTATTCATAGTTATCCACCCTTTTGTATAAAAATTTGATTTATTCAATATATATGACACTTTGTCCATACTTAGAACAGACAGGCGGGAATATTTTTGCGCGTGTATAATGCGGAAAAATCAAGAATAAAACAGGGAGTATTATGCAAAAACACATAGATAAAGGGTGATTATATAAAATACAGACAAATTGTGCCCGAAAATTTGTAGAACTTTTTTGAGGCTTTACAGATGCTTTATCCGCGGAGTTATGTTATAATGTAGAAAAAATATAGTAGGAGGATTCAATCATGTCGATTTTGGGATTTATATTCGGAGGAATCGCGCTTAGCGCGGTAATCGGATTTGGACTTGGTATATATTTTTTAAGCGTAATTCCGCTCGGAAGAATGTTTCAGAAGGCGGGCGTTGAAAGCTGGAGAGCCTATATTCCGGTTTATAACGGTTATATATACGCAAAGCTCGTGTGGAACGAAAACGCGTTCTGGGTTATGCTTGTTCTCGGCATCATATCGGGAGCGATTGACAAGGTATTCGGCGACGGAAACTTTCTTTTAAAGCTGGTAGATGCGGGAGTTTCAATTGCACTGCTTGTATATCAGGCGAAGCTCGCGCTGCGCGCGTCAAGAGCGTACGGACACGATGTAGGATACGCTGTGGGACTGTTTTTTGTGCCGACAATCTTTTGGTATGTAATCGGTTTCGGCAGCTCGGAATATATCGCCCCGCAGAATTATTAGAAATATTTTAAAAAAAACAGCATAGCCGCCGCCGTTATGGCAGTTGCCATGCTGTTTTTTTGTATTTTTAAATGATTTTCAGTCTTTAGGTCACTGCCGTTACTTTTTCCATGTATACGGCGAGAACAGAATCAGAATCGGGAAGATTTCCAGTCTGCCTATCAGCATATCCAGCGTCATTACAAGCAGCGAAAAGTTTGAATATATCGAAAAATTCCGCACGGGACCGACCCCGCCAAGACCCGGACCAATATTGTTCAGTGTTGACGCGACGGCTGTGAAGTTGGTTTGAAAATCGTGGTTGTCAATGCTTATCAGCAGCGCCGACGCAACAAATATAACAAGGTATGCCGCAAGAAAAACATTGATTGAGCGAATTGTTTCATGCTCCACGGGTCTGCCGTTCATCGATACCTTGAGTGTGGTTTTGGGGTGTGCCGCAATGCGTATCTCCTTTGCTATGGTTTTAAGCAGAATAAGAATACGCGAAACCTTCATGCCGCCGCCCGTACTTCCCGCACACGCGCCGACAAACATCAGTATAACAAGAATCGCTTTTGAAAGCTCCGGCCATTTGTCAAAATCGGTCGTGGAATAACCGGTAGTCGTGATAATCGAGGCAACCTGAAACGCGCTGTGTTTAAGCGCGACAAAAATATTCTCGAACAGTCCGCGGCAGTTGAAGCAGATAACAATAATCGCCGCGGCGACTATGCCGAAGTAGGCACGCACCTCGTCACTGCGCAGCGCGTCGGAGAGCCTTCCCATGATAAGAAGGTAGTACACAGAGAAATCAACTCCGAACAGGAGCATAAACACCGTGATAACCACCTGAACATAGGAGGAATAATCAGCAAGTCCGCTGTTTTTAACCGCAAAGCCGCCCGTTCCCGCAGTGCCGAACGAAAGCGTGAGCGCGTCAAAAAGACCTACGCCGCCGAGGAGCAGCAACACAATTTCGATAAGCGTAAGCACAAGATACATTATATAAAGTATCTTTGCTGTGGATTTTACCTTCGGCACGAGCTTGCTGACCGAAGGTCCGGGACTTTCCGCCTTAATCAGATAGAGGTTGCTGCCGCCGGAGGACGGGAGAATCGCGACAAGGAACACCAAAACTCCCATGCCGCCGATCCAGTGCGTAAAGCTGCGCCAGAAAACAAGACCGCGCGGAAACGCCTCGATGTCCGCAACGACAGACGCGCCGGTTGTGGTAAAGCCGGACGCGGTTTCAAAAAGCGCACCCCAAAAGTTCGGGATATGACCCGAGATAACAAACGGCAGCGCGCCGAAAATACTTATCAGGACCCAGCTCAGGGCAACGATTATAAAGCCTTCTTTGGCGTAAATAGTTTTATTTTTCGGCGGGCGACAGGTAAGAATAACGCCGCACAAAAGGCAGACCGCAATGCACACGAAAAAGACGGTTATGCAGAGCCTTTCACCGTATATTGCGGAGCAGACAACCGGCAGCAGCATCGCCGCAGCCTCGATATTAAGCACCCAGCCGAGGGTGTAGAGTATAGCTTTGTAATTCATAAGACGGTCGCACCCCTATTCCAAAATATCGCGAATATCCTTGAAGCCTGTTCGCGTTGTAACGACTACGACGGTGTCCTTTGCGGCGATAACATCTTTGCCGCGCGGGATAATTATTTTACCGTTTCGGTTTATGCAGGCGATAAGAATGTCGCGTTTAAGGTGCAAATCCTCAATCGCAACATTGGCAATCGGCGAGTTTTGCTCGATTCGGAACTCCAAAGCTTCCGCCTTGCCGTCAAGTATGAAGTGCATTGCCTCAATATTGCTGTCTATGGAATTGTTTTTGGCGCGGACAAATCTTACTATATATTCCGCAGTGATATTCTTGGGGTACACGGTTGTGTCAAGGTCAAGACTTGAGATAACCTCGTCATACGCGATACGGTTGATTTTTGTGACAATCTTCGCATTGGTTTTGCTGCGCACGAAGAGCGAAAGAAGAATATTTTCCTCATCGATGTTCGTGAGCGAAACGCAGGAGTCCGCGTATTCGATGCCCTCCTCCAAAAGAAGCCGGTTATCCGTTCCGTCGCCGTTGATAATCGTAGCCTTTGGCAGACGCCGGCAAAGCTCATCACAGCGCGCGGCGTCACGTTCGATAATCTTAACGCTTATACCGCTTTGCAGCAGCATACAAGCGAGGTAGTACGCGGTCGCGCCGCCGCCGATGATTACGGTATCCTTTATGCGCGTGGTTTTTATGCCGATAGTTTTGAAAAAGTGTGCGCCGTTTTTCAGTGACGCGACAATGCTTACAAGGTCGCCGCATTTAAGCTCAAAATCGCCGTTCGGGATAAACGCGCTGTCGCCGCGCTCAACGCCGCAGACAAGAATATCGCAGTTCAGCTTTTGGTTAATGTCGACAATTTTCAGGTTGTCAAGCGGCGAGCCTGACCGAATACGGAATTTGAGAATTTCTACTCTGCCCTTGGCGAACGTGTCAATCTGGATGGCCGATGGAAAGCGCAGAGTGCGCGCGATCTCCGCCGCGGAGGCAAGCTCCGGGTTGATAATCATCGCAAGTCCCAAATCCTCCTTGAAAAGGCTTATTTCATCATTGTATTCCGGCTTGCGGACGCGGGCGATTGTCTGGCAGTTGCCCGCCTTCTTTGCGATAAGACAGGTAAGAAGATTGATTTCGTCCGAGCCTGTCACCGCAATCAGAATGTCCGCGTTTTTTATTCCTGCGTCAAGCAGAGTTGCGAGCTTTGTACCGCTGCCGCAGATACCCATAACGTCAAAGCTGCTTACAAGGTCGCTCACGGGGCTGTTTTTCAAATCCACAACGGTTATGTCGTGCTCACGCTCTTTGCTGAGGTATTCGGTCAGCTTTTGACCGACCTTGCCGCAACCTACTATAATAATGTTCATATATACATTCTCCCTTATTTTCCCATAATTACTACGGACACAGTATAACAGACTTTTTGGGAAAAATCAACACATTTATAACTGAATTTTAACCAAACAAAAAATATTTATTTATGCAATTTAATAATATTACAAAGCGGCAATAAATAAATATATTTAGAGAAATAAAAACAGACGGGAGTGCGGAGTATGAAAAATGAATTAAGGGCATATACATATGACACGCTTGTGAGCGATATAGAGCTGCTTAAAAACGATTTTCCCGATTTGGAGGTCGGCTCAATCGGCAAATCGGTATGGGGTCGGGAGATATACTATATAAAAATAGGCGAGGGGCGGAACGTCATTTCGTATAACGGCGCGCACCACGGAATGGAGTGGATAACCTCGATGATTCTTGTCAGCTTTGTGCGTGATTTCCTCAGAACGCGCGGCCGCGGCGGAAAGCTCGCGGGGTTTCTGCCGTCCGCGCTTGCGGAAAACTCAACCGTATACGTTATACCCATGCTTAACCCCGACGGAGTGGAGCTTTCGGCAAACGGAATCCCCGATTTTCTGAATGATGAGGAGCGGCAGCGGCTGATTGAAATGAAAGAAGGCTCAACCGATTTTACGCACTGGCAGGCGAACGCGAACGGAGTGGACTTAAACCACAACTACAACGCGCTGTGGGAGCGCTCAAAGGCAATGGAGCGGGAGAACGGGATATTCGGCGCGGGACGGACTCGGTTTTCGGGTGAGTACGCGGAGTCCGAGCCGGAAAGCCGCGCGCTTGCCGACTTCACACGTGAAAAGGACTTTAAAATGACGCTTGCATTCCACAGTCAGGGCAGGGTCATATACCACGGCTTTATGGACAAGGAGCCGCCGTACTCGTCCGAGATTGCAAAGGCATTCACAAAAATTTCGCCGTACAAAATTGAGGAAATAAGCGGAATAGCGTCTGTCGGCGGGTACAAGGACTGGTTTGTTGACGAGTTTATGCGACCGGGGTTTACGGTCGAGGTGGGCAAGGGCGAAAACCCGCTGCCGATAGAGTGCTTTATTGACGTGTACCGTGAAACGCTGCCGATTCTGCTCGGCGCAATGACGGTTTCGCTGCCTTAATCGAAAGAGAATAATCCGAACCCGCCTGAAAAGGCATAATTTCGGCATATTTCGGC